>CAZUMB010000072.1:0-1522 GCA_964621575.1 uncultured Candidatus Saccharibacteria bacterium | reverse complement strand
CTCCCCAAGTTCTCAATCGGCCGAGAGAACCGAGGGCCGCTCCCCCACTGTGACCCAAGACGTAGCCCACGCTGTCGGCTAAGGTCGTCCCAAGCGCTCCCAAAATGACGAGCGCCCAAATTTCCAGGCCGACGTTTAAAAACGGCACGATAAAAGCAAGATGAAAAGATGGGATGGCAAAATTAAGACCGCCCAAAAACGCCGCCCCGAAAAAGCCGATATAGCCATAGCGGAAAACCCATTCCTCGAGCGCCCCGTCGGGCTCCACGGTCGCAAACCAGACCGACACGGCGGCAAAAACCAAAATCAGCCCGAAAAACAAAATTTTTCTCACTTGATTAATTTTTTGAATTCTTCAACCATCGGCACCGCTTCCGGCTCCAGACCGAGACCTTCGGCAAGATAATAAGCGGTCCAATTGGCCAGAACGACCGAAGAGAATATTTTCTCAAGCGGCGAGCCCCGCAATTCCAAAACCCGGACATCAAATCCCCGCTTTTTATACAAACCTTTCAGAACTTCCGTTCTTTTCAGGACCCGGGGATTGTCAGCCTCGTCCTTCAGAAAAACGAAGAAGAAATCTCCACTCTTGGTGGAAAAACCGGTCATTTCATTGTGATTCAGTTCCGGGAAAACGTTCGTGAAAGCCGGCGACTTCCCCGTTTCGTTCAAAACTATTTTCCAAACGTAGGAAAGTCCCTTGTTGCGGCTTGAGGCGTAAATGACGGGCGTGAATCCTTTCGTTTCGCCGGCGAGTTTTTTGCCTTCCTCTTCCAAATCGGCTGGTTTCAGCGTTTCGGCAAGCCCCGCCGCTTCTTTGAGTAGTTTTTCATCGCCGATAATTTTCAAGAGCGTAAGAAAACTCCAGCCCAAGGCAACCCGCGGTTGAATGTTACTTTCTGGAAACTTAATGTAAGGAACGTTATCGTTCTTCGCAAGCGAGAGAAGTTCTCCGCCCGCCCCGACTGCGATTCTTTTCAAATCTTTTTCACCCGCTTCCCCGTAAGCGTCAATCACCTCTTCGGTGTTACCGGAGTAGGAACTCAAAACAACAAGCGTGCCTGCCTCGATATACTCGGGCAGACCGTAGTCGCGGTGAACGATAATTTCCAAATCGGGGCGCAAAATTTTCACCAGGTCGCCGGCAAGGTTGGAGCCGCCCATTCCGGCGACGAGAATTTTTCTGAACTCACCCGGGTTTCCGCCCGAAATCTCCGGCTGGAAAGAAAACTGCTTGTGAAAATTTTTTATATCTTGGTATATCATGTTTTTCATTCGCGATTCGCGTCATTCGCATAGATTCGTAGATTCGCATTATTTCTGGAGCAACCTGGCATAACACGAATGACGCGAATCAAATGCGAATGATGCGAATTACATAAGAAACTATTTGCTAAGTCCTAGAAGCTCGCTCAAGCGCCGCTTATCGAAACCGACGACGATGGTGCCGCCGACGTCGATGACCGGCACGCCGAGCTGACCCGACTTTCTGACCATGTCCTCGCGGGCCGCCACATCAACC
>CAZUMB010000071.1:0-1777 GCA_964621575.1 uncultured Candidatus Saccharibacteria bacterium | reverse complement strand
TCTCTTTGCAATTTTCACCGCTTCTCTCGTCTTTTTGACGTTTTCCCGAAAAGGTAATTTACTTCCGTCAAAAACAATCGCGTCAAATCCTTGCTCCGCCGCCTCCTTCACTTTCTTCAGAGAATAAGTGTGGTCGGCATTTAAAAACAAACGATGGTTGCCCGTTGAATGTTCTTTATTGTAAGAATCTATTAAATCCCGAACGTGATGAACGCCGATATATCCCCGCTCGCCTTCCGAGACGCCTATTACGACCGGCAGGCGAAGTTTTTCGGCAACGTGAGATACGGCTTTCAGCATTTCCAGATTGGAAACGTTAAAATGCCCGATTGCTACACCTTGTTTCTCCGCATTTTTTACAACTCGAAGCAATGAATCCATATAAATATTATATCAGCAGGAAAGAAAATATGGATGAAAGAGACCAAGAATCAGTCAGATAATCTGGAATTTGGGCAAGCCATAAAACTCGTGGCCACGTCTCTTGAATCCATATTTTCTTTCCTAGCCAAACTAAATCTCAAAATGACCTTCCAATAAATATTCCTTGCAAAATTTCTCAAGCTGGTCTTCGCCCATATACTCGATGAAAATCTTGTTCCAAAGCGCTTCCTGGTGGTGATAAAGATACTTTACCAATTCTTTCTTCATCACCAAGCTCATCACCGTATCCACCAAGTCGAAACTTACGAGGATATCGTTGCCGGCGCCGTCCTTGAAATAGTCGCCGACCCATCCGAGATTCTGCCAAAAAAGCAAATCCGAAGCGAAGTCATCAAGGATTGTACTCGCTTTCACCAAATCTTCCTCCGCCCGCGACCAGTGAATCGCCTCGGGATTTATATGCGGCGTAAAAAGCCGCCAGTCGTTTTCGTCGTCTTTGGCGAGATACCGCTGAATGACGAGCCAGAGCGACTTGTCGCCTTCCGGTATTTTTCTGTCCATAACATCGCCCCGGAGAAGCGAAACGATATTCGGGGCAAAAGTGGCCGGCGTTACCGCCGCCTTCCGGAAAAGGTCGGAATAAAACGGTATTTCGTGAAGATAGTGGAAAACCAAACCCATCATCCGCAAAAGCTCGCCCGGAATGCCTAAGGTTGCCGGAATCACGAAAACGACGCCGAGTTCCTTTAAGTGGCTGATGTTGTGCCACTTCTTCTGCATGAAAGAATCGGCCGCTTTCACCCACTTTTCGCCGAGAGCCTGGGTGACAATCGGCCGCTCCTCGAAATCGGCCGGCGTAAGTCCTTTATACTGCTTGAAAAACACGCCGTTTAGCCAATCGCTCCCTTCAATGAACCGGAGAGCGCTGTAAACCTCAAAAATATTTTCTTTGGCGAGCATCTCCTCAACCGAATCGCAGCCGAGATAGGAAAGTATTTTCTTCGGCGGTTCTTTTTCCAGAAATTCCGCCGCTTTTTCTTCTTTCAGGAAAAGGCCGTGGTTCACACCGGCAACTTTCTTGGAAACCGTAAGAACCTTGTCGCAGTCGGCTATTTTAGAACAAACCGGCCGGCCGAGCGCCTCGGAAATTTTGTTGTCGTCGGCTTCCATTTTGGAAATCAGGCCGTCGTAGATTTCTTCGGCGCTTGCCTTCTCACCGTTCCCGACTCCGAGTATCGTAAGGCGGTTTTTAATCGCTTCGTCGTTCTCCTCAACAATCTCGTCGAGCACGCCCTTCTTCCCGGTCATGTAGGAAAACCGCTCCTCGATGCGCCGGAGGTAATCCTTGTCGGCTCTCAAAATTTTCGCGAGTTTTTCGGCTGGATACATAACA
>CAZUMB010000070.1:0-1779 GCA_964621575.1 uncultured Candidatus Saccharibacteria bacterium | reverse complement strand
TGTGGTGGGCGGCGGGCGCTTGAGCCGGCTCTACGTCGAGGCGGCGGCAAAGGTGACAAAAGTGAAAGACGAAGACAAGGACTGGTTGGGCATTCACGCGACCCGTTCGAACGCCCATCTTCTCCGGACGATTTTTCGGGACATTGCCGACCCGGTGGTGATAGACGGCCGCCACCGAATCA
Organism: uncultured Candidatus Saccharibacteria bacterium; assembly: GCA_964621575.1. GTDB lineage: Bacteria > Patescibacteriota > Minisyncoccia > UBA6257 > GWB1-50-10 > CAZGHF01. Next base: position 1,597 of record CAZUMB010000070.1, on the reverse strand, counting down.
GGAAACTGAAATTTCCGCTCACCGTCGCTTCCGGCTGGCGGCCGGGCTGGTCCACCGATTACGTGGCGGCCGTTCTTGCCCGCGATTTCGGTGTAAAAGAGTTTGTCGTTGTGGGGAAGCCGGACGGGGTTTACACGAGAGATTTTATTAAACACAAGGACGCCGAACACATTCCCGAAATTACCTGGCGCCGTTATCGGAAACTGATTCCCGAAAAATGGAAGCCCAGTTCTCACGCGCCGGTTGACCCGGTAGCCGCCCGTTTTGCCGAAAAGAATGATCTTGTCTCGGTTATCCTCTCCGGCAAGGATTTAAAAAATTTAGAAAACTTTCTTAAAGGGAAGAAATTCCACGGTACCTATATCCGTAACTGAAATTAAAAAGATCAGTTCTCTCACGATCGTGAAGGAACTGATTTTTAGGTTATTGAAATTGAATTGTCGTTTTTGAAAACGGCGTAGCCGGTTATGACATCGGCCCCGGGGAAGCGCTCCTTCACGATTTTTGCGGCATTAGCGAGCTCTTTAGCGTGGAATTCTTTTTCTTTTTCCTTTTCTTCCACCGAAAAAACGATTCCCTCGCTCGCGTATTTGCCGCAATTTTCGTGGTTCAAGAGGATTACTTTCTTGGCGTGGTGTTTTTCGAGGGCAAGGCCGATATCTTCAAGAAGAGCGGCGGTGTTTTTGGCCCCGCCGGCCGTAGTAAGAATGTCAAAATCGCCAATCGCAAAAGTTTCCCGAATCGCTCGGAACAGGTTGGCGGAAAGGTCGCCGGAGTAGAGCCGGAAATCCATGCAGGACACGACGACGGCCTCTACCGCGTGCCTTCCTTTTACGCCTTCTTCCATATCAATAGATTATACAAATTTTTCTCTTGAGGTAAATAAGCAGCGGATTGGCGCGGTTGCTTGTTCCCGATTTGTCTAAAAATTCAAGATGGCGTAGAATTTTTAGGTACAAATCGCAATCCCTCTCATGGTGGAGAGGTGGCTGAGCGGTCTAAAGCGCTTGCTTGGAGAGCAAGTGTACGGGAAACCGTACCGCGAGTTCGAATCTCGCCCTCTCCGCCATGCGTGGGAGAGAGCAGGTTTGTCCGAAAGGGCATCGTGGGTTCTGCGCCAAAGGCGCATCAGCCTCCGGCTGAGAATCCCACACCCTCCGCTTTGTGCGGGAGAGAGAAATCGTGGGTTCTCCGCCGACACTGAAGTTTTGGCGGATTGCTCTCGGTGGCTAAGTCAAAAATTTAGACTGAAAGAGAAGAATCTTCCCGATTTGTCCAAGAGCGGAGCGATTGGTTACAAATCGCCCCGTGAACGGGATTGCGTTTTGTAACCACACTATAATATAAATAGTGTGGACAAAACGGGAACAATCCCGCCGCTGCGGGACCCCCCTCCGCCAATGAAAAACGGCTCAAACATGTTTGAGCCGTTTTTTATGGGTCTAAAAAATTATTGGGAAAATTTGGTAGCCGAGATAAGCGAGATAAAGGGCGATAAGCGCCCAGCCAGCCCGCCGGCCGATGGTGAACCGCCGAATAATAAGAACAAAAAGAATGGAAATGACGGTGGCGAAAAGCAGAAAAACGGAGCTTAGCA
>CAZUMB010000069.1:0-1839 GCA_964621575.1 uncultured Candidatus Saccharibacteria bacterium | reverse complement strand
TTTCCGGAGAGCCGAGTTCGGCTTCTTCGGCGTTGTCGTAAAAACCTTGAGGCAAACCCCCCGCTTGAAAGGCGACGGCGAATCAACCGGCCTGTTTTTCAGAAGGTTGAAATAAAAACTCAAGGCCGGTGTTTTCGCTTTCTTCACCGGTCTTTTCCTGCCCTTTTTCATCAATTGCCCTATCGTCGGCATACCCAGTACAATTACACCGCCATTATCTCGAATGACGGGCAAGAATTAAAAAATAATGACCTTTGCTGAACATATAACATGACCTTTATCCCCAGTCCGATAACGTGTACCTGCTGGCGCAAGCGGCGTAATTGTACTGGGCATAACTTTGAAAGTCGCGATTTAGGATACATTATACGCCGAGAATGTCAAACCACGCCTTATTAAAACAAGCCGCCCCCGGGAACCGAAGTCCCCGAGGGCAAAAGATGCTTGCTCGAATCGACGAACCTCGAATCGACGAACCTCAAACTCACCGTTGTACTGCCCAAAATTATAAAATCAAATCAATCTACCGCCAACCTCAATGTCAATCTTAAAAGATTAATCTGATATAATACACATAGATGGCCCGGGGATTTAATTTAAAAGCAAACCTTACAAAAGACACGCTACTCAAAATAGCGGCTGTTGGCTTAATTACAATTGCTGTTACTACTTCCCCTTTTGCGCTCCATGCAATTGCAAAATACTACTTCAAGGAAAAATCCGAAAAAATGGCGAGAAAACGCGCCAGAAAGTTGGCCGAACTGCGCAAAAGAAAATTAATTGAGTTTAAAGAAATGGCGGACGGTTCCTTGAGAATAACTCTTTCCCACCTCGGCAAAAAAGTAATTAGGCAGTACAAGCTGGAAGAAATGAAATTAAAAATTCCCAAAAAATGGGACAATCACTGGCGAATTATCATGTATGACATTCCTAACCGCCAAAGAAAAGCGAGTGACGCTTTCAGAAGAAAAATCAGGGAAATGGGTTTATACCAACTTCAGAAAAGCGTATGGATATCACCCTACGCCTGCCTTGAGGAACTCGAATTTCTCTGCTCCGTTTTTGACCTTAACATTGACCGTCACATTTTCTATCTCAAAACAAACTCCATTCCAAAAGAAAAAGAAGCCAAAAAGTTTTTCGGCCTCTAGAAACCTGTCAATCTTAAAAGATTAATCTTTTAAGATTGACAGGCATCTAATAACTAAACCTGAAACCAAATCTAAGACCGAATCCTAAGACCAAATCTAAGACCGAACCCGAAACCGATCCTGAAACCAAGCCCGAAACCAGACCCGAAACCAGGCCTGAAATTGAAATAGAGGCTCTTTTTAAATCAAAACAAAGACTCTTTTTTAAAAAGTAAAACCACTGCCGACGACGAGGCGGAAAAGGAAACTGGCGATAGGCGATAAGACAAAGAAAGCGATGAAAAGAGCGATGAATATCCCCAAAAAGCCGAGTCGAAAGAAACTGCGCGAGGCGACGGGGAATAAATCGGCAAAAACCTTCGAGCCGTCAAGCGGCGGCACGGGCAGGAGATTAAAAAGAGCGAGAAAAATATTCACGTAAACAATGAGGCCCAAAAATTGCAGAAAAAGAGGCGAAGCAATTCCGGCCGGACCGGTGAATCTAATGATGAAACCAAGAATAACCGCGATTATCAAATTCGAAAGCGGTCCGGCGGCGGCAACTTTGAGCGAGCCGTATCTTTGGTCGCGAAGGGCGTAAGGATTGTAAGGGACAGGCTTCGCCCAACCGATGAAAATTCCGGCGGTAAACATCAAAAGAAGGGGCACGATGACGGTCCCCCATGGGTCAAGATGAACGAAAGGATTC
>CAZUMB010000068.1:0-2018 GCA_964621575.1 uncultured Candidatus Saccharibacteria bacterium | reverse complement strand
TCACGCCCCGGGCCGTTCAGCGGCTCATTGATACCCGGGCTAAAGAGGCCGGCAGTCCGAAAAAGGTTCACCCTCATCAATTGCGGCACAGTTTCGCAACAGACCTGCTCATAAACGGCGCCGACTTGCGCTCCGTTCAGGAACTTTTGGGCCACGCCAATATCTCCACCACCCAAATCTACACTCACTTAACCAACAAAGAACTCCGCGAAGTGCACGAGGCGTTCCACGGTCGACGACGTAAATGAAGCTCTTCGATTTAAAGTGTTTACACTGAGCGAGCGGAAGCGAGTCGAAGTGTGCGCGCTCGAGGGATCGAACCCCGGACCTACTCGGTGTCCCGCACAGGGTGGGCGCACCAGGATTCAAACCTGGGACCTACCGCGTGTAAAGCGGTCGCTCTAATCAGCTGAGCTATGCGCCCACTCTAGGCGGGATTGCGATTTGTCACTAAAAATTCTACGCGAGCTTGAATTTTTAGACAAATCGGGAATAAACTCCTCGCTCTGCCAAGCCGACGGCCTTCGGCGTCGGCTCCCCGACTTCATTATTACTTAAAAGTTAAATTGGTGCGTCGGGGCTGAGCTAAGCGCGCGAAAATTGTCTGAAACGAAGTGAAGCTACAATTTTCCGCGCCCCGCCGCAGGCGGGGCACTGAATTTTGCAGCCGCTCGCAATGCTCGCGGGCAAAATTCGTGTCGGCCCGGAAGGACTCGAACCTTCGATCCTCAAGGTATAAGCTTGATGCTTTAGCCGCTAAGCTACGGGCCGTTCTACTAGATTCTAAATTCTAATGTATTGCTACCGGTTTCAGTTTAAAACTTTTTATTATTTTGTAAAACTCTTCCTGTTCCAAAGTTTCTCTCTCCATTAATGCTTTCGCGATTGCTTCGAGAATCTTTTTGTTGGCAGAAACGATTTTTTTCGCTGCCTGAAAGGCCTTACCGATAAGCAGGTTCACTTCTTCGTCAATCACCGAGGCGACGGATTCCGAATAATCTTTCTCGGTGGAAATCTCCCGGCCGAGGAAAACGAGTTCTTGGGTTTTGCCGAAAGTCCGGGGCCCGAGTTTCTCGCTCATCCCGAACTGGGTCACCATCTTATGGGCCAGGAAGGTCGCCTGCCGGATGTCGCTCGAAGAACCGGTCGAAAGGTCGCCGAATTTCATTATCTCGGCGATGTAACCGCCAAAAGCGACGGCGAGGTCGGCCAAAAACTGGGCTTTGGTTTTCAATCTCCGTTCCTCGGTCGGCAGTTTCAGAGTATAACCGCCGGCAATGCCGCGGGAGATGATGGATATTTTGTGAATCGGGTCGGCGTCTTCCAAACCCGCCGCCACTAAAGCATGGCCGGCTTCGTGATAGGCGGTTATTTCTTTTTCGTTTTTGGAAATAACCCGGCTTTTCCGTTCGGGCCCGAGCATTACCTTTTCAATCGAGGTCAGAAAGTCCTCCTGGGAAACGCTCTTGCGGCCGTTCCGGGCGGTTAAAATTGCCGCTTCGTTTACGAGATTTGCCAAGTCGGCGCCGGAAAAACCCGGCGTGCGGATGGCGACCGTTTTCAGGTCGACTTTTTTATCGAGCGGCACCTCGCGGGCGTGAATTTTCAAAATTGCTTCGCGGTCATTGATATCGGGCATGTCCAAAATCACCCGCCGGTCGAAGCGACCGGGCCGCAAGAGCGCCGTGTCTAAAATATCCGGGCGATTCGTCGCGGCCATCACGATAACGTTCGTATCCTGCTCGAAGCCGTCCATCTCGACGAGAATCTGATTCAATGTCTGCTCGCGCTCGTCGTGGCCACCGCCCAGACCCGCGCCCCGCTCGCGCCCGACGGCGTCAATCTCGTCGATAAAAACTATGGAAGGGGCAGCTTTTTTGGCCGTCTGGAAAAGATCGCGCACCCGACTCGCCCCCACTCCCACAAACATTTCAACGAATTCCGAAGCTGAAAGATGGAAGAAAGGAACATTGGCCTCGCCAGCCACGGCCCTTGCCATTAAGGTTTTTCCTCTACCG
>CAZUMB010000067.1:0-2079 GCA_964621575.1 uncultured Candidatus Saccharibacteria bacterium | reverse complement strand
TTCCGGAAATTCGGCATCCTCTCTTACGAAAAAGCCGGTTATGAAGCCGACGACGTAATCGCGACGCTTGTCGGGCGGTTCGGCGGGGAGAAAAACTTGAAAGTGATGATTTTAACCGGCGACCTCGATGCCCTTCAGCTCGTCCGGGACGACAAGGTGGTGGTGAAAACGCCGAAAAAGGGCGTAAGCGAGACGATTATCTACAACGAGACGGCGGTTAAAGAGCGTTACGGTTTGAAACCGATCCAGCTTACCGATTACAAGGGGTTGGTCGGCGATCCCTCCGACAATGTTCCCGGCGTGTCGGGGGTCGGTCCTAAAACCGCGAGCAAGTTGATTCAGAAATACGGCGACCTGGAGGGTCTCTACCAAAACCTGAAAAAGGCGGAGAGCAAAATCGAGGAAAAAATTCTGAAAAATAAAGAGGGAGCGTTTTTCTCGCGGGAATTGGTTAAGCTCCGCGCCGATGTCCCTCTCGAAGTTTCCCTCGGGGATTTGGTACTTGATTCTTTTAAGAACGGTGAACTGACGGAATACTTCGGCGAGCTTGGTTTCCAAAGTTTGGTCAAGCGCTTCGGCAAACCGGCCGAAAAAACAACCGCGCTCGCCGGGCGGAGAAAGAAAAAGGGTATCGTTCTTGTAACCGGCGCCGAAGACGCTACGGCGAATGCCGAGAGGCTCTCGTCAAACAAGATTAAGATTGCCTTTGATTGGAAACCGATTTTAAAAGAACTGAAAAAAAAGAACATTGCTCCCGCTCCCCCTCTTTTTGACCTGAAAATCGCCGGTTGGCTTCTCGACCCGGAGGAAAAAGACCTCACCGTCCAGGCTCTCTCGGAAAAATTTCTGGGGAAAATCGTGGCCGGCGAACAAGGAACGCTCGCCGAGCTTTATGACGTTCTTAACGTAAAACTCGAGGAGGACGGCCTCCGGAAAATTTTTGAAGAAATTGAGATGCCTCTTATCGAAGTTATCGCGGCAATGGAAGAATGGGGTATCGGAGTAAACATCGAAATCCTAAAATCGCTCGACGAAGAGTTGGGGGAGGAACTCGAGGAACTGGCTAAGAAAATTTACCGGGCGGCCGGAATGGTTTTCAACATCAATTCTTCACAACAAGTCGGAAATGTCCTTTTTGACAAACTCGGTATTGGAGGATTTGAAACGAAGACGATGACTGGCCGGCGCTCGACTTCCCAGGAAGTTTTGAGTGAAATGAAAGACAAGCACCCAATTATCAATCTCATCCTCGACTACCGGGAAACTTTCAAAATCCAGTCCACTTTCGTAAAACCTCTCATTGAAGCGGCTGCGGGGAACGACCGGGTCCACACGACTTTTCTTCAAACCGGCACCGCGACCGGCCGCCTTGCTTCCGAAAAGCCCAATCTTCAAAATCTGCCTCAGGAATCAAAGTGGTCCGGGAAACTCCGGAGCGCCTTTGAGGCCCGCCCCGGCGCAAGTTTCCTTGGTTTTGACTATTCCCAGCTCGAATTGCGGCTCCTTACCCATATATCAGGCGACAAAAAACTGAGGGCGGCTTTCGCCGAGGGCGTTGACGCTCATCGACTGACCGCCGCCCAGGTTTTCAACGTTCCGCTCGAGAAAGTGACGCCGGCTATGCGCCGGCTGGGCAAGACCTTAAACTTCGGCGTCGTCTACGGAATGGGACCGCGGGCTTTCTCCGGCGTTGCCGGCATAACTCTCGAAAAAGCCAAAGAATTTATAGCCGAGTACTTCGACGACTTCCCGGGCGTGAAAGAGTGGCAAGATAAAATAAAAAGCGACGTCCGGGTGCTCGGCTTCGTTAAAAACGAAAACGGCCGCCGCCGATGGCTTTCGGGGAGGCCGGACGAAATAGAACGGGCGGCCATTAACATGCCCGTTCAAAGCTTGGGCGCCGATATTCTGAAGCTTGCGATGATAAAAACCTTCCGGGTTCTTAAAGAGAACGGCTGGCTTGACGAAGAGGTAAGGCCGCTTCTTACCATTCACGACGAATTGCTCTTCGAAGTTGACGATGATATTCTTAAGAGTGCTTCTGTTCTCCTTAAGGAAACCGTGGAGAATGCCTATGAA
>CAZUMB010000066.1:0-2220 GCA_964621575.1 uncultured Candidatus Saccharibacteria bacterium | reverse complement strand
TCTTTTTTTAAAATCCCTTCTTCGGCGCCGATCTGCTCCACGACCGAGGCGGAGTTTGCCGCCGCAAGCCGGAGAGCGTAACAGATATCGTTTTTTCGCATCAGTCCCGCCACGAAGCCGGAGCCGAACGCGTCACCCGCCCCGGTCCGGTCAAGAAGCCGTTTTTCGGGAAAAATCCCCGCCCGATAAATGTATTTCCCGTCGGAAACCGCAGCGCCGTCCCGACCGTTGGTCATCACCGCGATGCCGGGGACAAGTTCGTCGAACTTGCCGAAAATCGCTTTCTCTTTGCCGTAGTCGATGCCGGTCAAATACGACGCTTCTTCTCTGTTTACGACAACAACGTCAAGATTTCTTAAAATTTGCCTCAACTTCGCCGCCCCCGCCTTAAGGTAGTGTTTGGAAGGATTCATCGCCACCTTCGCTCCCGATTTCTTGAGGTTCAGAACGACCGCCTGCATCAGCGGAATGGAAATCGCCCCCGGCGAAACATAAGCCCAGCGGCATTTCATCTTTCTCGCCGGAATTTCTTTCTCTTTGAAATCGGATGAGGCGCCCCGGTAAACCAAGACCGTCCGTTCGCCGCCGAGAGCAAGAAGAATGGTTGAGTAAGCGGTGCCGGTTTTCTCGTCCACGGCCGCAAGCGGTTTCACTTTCTCGCGTTTTAGGGACGCTACTATTTCTTCGCCGATTTCGTCATTGCCGATTTTTATGACCGCCGCCGTCCGGAAACCCTGCCGGGCGAAAGTGACGGCGGCATTGGCCGCTCCGCCTCCCATGGTCAAAACCGGTTTCTCGATTTCTATCTTTGCGCCTAAGGCCAGGCATTCCGCCTCCCCCGTTTTGAATCCGATTTTCTTCAGGTGAACTGGGTCTTTTAAAACTCTGAAACCGGCCCCGCTCACGAAAACATCCCGCGTCACCGTTCCTATAGTAATAACTTCGTACATTTTTTAGCATTATATAACATTTCTCGACCGATGACTAATCCCAAACAATCTAAAATCAATATAGTCAGAATAACCCGATCGGGTTATTCTGACTATATAACTCCCAACTAAGAACTGATCCGAAATTTTTTACGCAGCCAGCTATCGTCTTCCAAAGTATCTATTAACATAAAGTGAACAAAGGAATGGGCGTCTAGATAGTCGATGATAACTCCTAATTCTTTCCTAATATCATAGGGCGTAATCCAAACACTCTTTTGAAGATATTTAAACCCTATAAGTTCCAAGTTTTCTCTCAAACGTTGCCTCAAATAAGATTTGTTTTCCGGTACATCAAAAATAAGCAGCCGCCACTTTCCGTCCCACTTTTTTGACTTTCTACCTTTAAGAATATACTTCAGTGCCTTATACTTACCTTTCCGGGTTACCTCAATGTAAGCGACATTTTGAATTAATCTTTTCTTAAGATACTTATACCTAAAAGCGCTGTAGAGAGCCCTATAATATTTCTCTTTGTTCGTGGAAAAATCACCAAAAGATTTTTTAAGAAAATGGCTTGGCTTATAAGCCAACTTATGGTTGATTTCCAACAAGGCCATAAGGCTAATTAACACCTCAACGGTTAAGGGAGTAGATGACCTCATCTCTACACTTTAACCCGATCGGGTTAAATTAACAACATAGGAAAATTACTTTTTGCGTTTCAGGATTTTCTTAACGGCAAACTTTATATTCGCAACGTCCATTCCGTATTTTTCGATCAATTCACAGGGCGAGCCGGACTCGCCGAAAGTGTCCCGAAGACCGATAAATTCAATTGGTGTCGGCGCGCTCTTTGCCAAAATTTCCGCCACCGCCCCGCCCAAACCGCCGGCGACTTGATGCTCCTCCACCGTTACCACCGCCCCGGTTTTTTTCGCGAGTTCGACGATTTTTTTCTCGTCCATCGGCTTCAAGGTGTGATTGTTTAATACAATCGTGCCGATTTTCTCTTTTTCCAATTCCCAGGCGGCAAGAAGAGCGTTATGGACGAGAATCCCGCAAGCGATTATCAAAACCTCGGGTTTTAATAATCGTCCCGGACTTTGCGAGGGGCTCCAAAAAACTTCCGCTTTCCCGGGCGTAAAAGGCGTCTCTTCGGTCGTAATAACGGCGCTTTTCTCCCGACCAAAGCGGAGATAGACCGGTCCCCAGACGCCGGCGGCGGCAAGAACCGCTTTCTTCGCTTCAATCGCGTCACAGGGCACGAAAATTTTCACGTTCGGCATTG
>CAZUMB010000065.1:0-2247 GCA_964621575.1 uncultured Candidatus Saccharibacteria bacterium | reverse complement strand
TCCGACGGTTCGCCGGGAATGAAGTGGCGAACGTTGAAATGTTTATCGAAAACCCGGCCGAAATTCTCCGGCCCCCAGCCCAAAATGGGTCGTTCCTTGAAACCGTCAATGGCCGCTCCCCAAGTCCAAAACCGGCTTTGGGTTGAAAGGTTGTCAAGAGTAATATTGAAAAAACGAGTAAGGCCCAAATTCTGCATAACGGGTGAAAAACGAACGGTGTAGAGCGCTCCGGCTAGAGTAGCGGTGATAATCAGAATTGAAACGCTTGCTATTTTCACCCGCCGGGAACTACCGAGGGCCCAAAGAAAAAGAAAGGCGACAAAACCGGCACCCAAACCCAAGAAGGGCCCGCGGCTCTGGGTAAGCCAGATAATGACAAGAAACAAAACGACCAGGAACCATAAAATCGTCTTGCCGAATCGGCGGTTAATTTTGCCGAAACCGCCGCTCAACATGTAAAAAGCGTAAAACAGAGAAAAGAGAAGGTAAGTGCCGACATAAGCGGTGTTGCCTAAGGACCCTTGAAAGCGCTGGCCGATTTTAAGCGGAACGCCGATAAAACCGCTTGCGCCAGAGGCCGCCAGAAAACCGTATGCAATCATAAGCCCGGCGGCGACGAGAGAGGCCTTGAAGATTCCAAGCCAATCCTTTTTGTCTTTGAAAAGAAAAACGAGTAGGAGGAAGAAAACGTAAAAGGTCAGCATCTGAAATCCCCCCTCTCCCCGTTCGAAATTGGACCAAAAAGAATTATGAGGATTGAAACCGAAAAACCCGGCGAGGAGGAAGAAAAGAACGAAAAGAGAAACGGCGATCACTAATGGCGACCCGAAGTCCGACCTCCCAAATATTGACGTTGATTCGCAAGGAGGTCGGACTTCGCTAAATTGACGTTTGTCGAACAATAAACCGAGCAAAAAAGATATGAGAGCCAGCCCGACGGCAAACCGGAAAAACACGTATTTGGTGACGATGAAGGGGAAGAGGGTTTCGGTACTCACAAAAACGACGCAAAAAAGCGCCGCGTAAACGAAAAACTTGGAAACCTTGAAAAAGTTGAGTGTATTCAAAGGATTAGCTACAATCATACCATGTCCAAAAAGAACCCGAAAACGACGGTAGGGGTAGTCGGCTTGGGCTACGTCGGTCTGCCCACCGCTCTCGCTATAGCCGAAGCCAATATCAGAGTAATTGGCGTTGATATTTCAAAAATAAGAGTTGCTAAGCTTAACTCCGGGAAAAGTTTTGTTAAAGAAATACCAAACGAAAGAGTAAAACCAACTCTTAAAAATTTTCGCGCTACAACCGATTGGAAAACAATCAGGAAATGCAATGTCGTTCTCATCACCGTCCCCACGCCCCTCGACAAACACAAAGCCCCGGACACCTCCGCCATAGAGTCGGCGGCGAAAAAAATCTCCCAGAACCTGAAAAGGAACGCGCTTGTAGTGCTTGAATCGACCACCTATCCGGGCACGACCGAGGAACTACTCTTGCCCATCCTTGAGAAAAGCGGATTAAAAGCCGGCCGTGACTTTTCCCTTGCCTTCGCCCCGGAGAGAATCGATCCGGGCAATAAAATCTTCAAATTCAAAGACATCCCGAAAGTCGTCGGCGGCATCGACAAAAAATCCACCGAAAAAGCGGCGGCGTTTTACAAAACTTTCATAAGAGAAGTTCATAAAGTTTCCTCTCCCCGGACCGCCGAAATGACGAAACTTCTGGAAAATATTTTCCGACTGGTTAACATTTCCCTGGTGAACGAACTAAAAATGATTGGCGACAAGATGGGCATCGACTTCTGGGAAGTAATCGAAGCCGCCAAAACCAAGCCTTTCGGCTTTATGCCGTTCTATCCCGGTCCGGGGGTGGGCGGGCACTGCATCCCCCTCGACCCTTTTTACCTCGCCTGGAAAGCGAGAGAATACAACTTCTTCGCCCGCTTCATAAATCTGGCCGGCGAGATAAACGAGCTCATGCCCCATCATGTCGTCACGAAAATAATCTGGGCCCTGAACAGCCGGGGAAAACCGGTCCGCGGCTCGAAAATCCTGGTTTTGGGTGTCGCTTACAAGAAAAACATCGACGACCCGCGCGAGTCACCGGCTATCCATATCATCAAAGACCTCTTCGGGAAGGGAGCGAAAATCACCTACCACGACCCGTTTATCCCGAAATTAGCCATCGGAAAAAAAATCTTCCATTCGCAAACACTTACGAAAAAACTCTTAGACAGCGTAGACTGCATTC
>CAZUMB010000064.1:0-2392 GCA_964621575.1 uncultured Candidatus Saccharibacteria bacterium | reverse complement strand
GCTCGCCTACAGTTATTGATGCAGGAGAAACTATTCATCGCGGCGAAAGCTCTGGTAGTTTACGACGGAAAAGTGCTGATTCTCCGCGAATCGGGGGGTTACGAAGACGGAACAAACGCCGGCCGATATGACGTACCGGGCGGGCGGCTCCGGCCGGGCGAAAAGTTTGAAGAAACTTTGCTCCGCGAAGTGCGGGAAGAAACGGGCTTGATGGTGGAAATCGTAAGGCCCGTTGCCGTAAACGAATGGCGGCCGGAGGTAAAAGGAGAAAAGTGGCAAATTGTCGGGGTTTTCTTCGAATGCCGAGCCGAATCGGACAAGGTGTCCTTAAGCGGCGACCACGATTCATATCTTTGGATTAATCCCAAGGAATACGCTTCGCACCCGGTTATAGAAAATTTAAACAAGGTTTTTTCCGAATACTTGAAAATCATAAAATGAAACGCGTAATCATAGTCCACGGCTGGAGCGGGCATCCGGAAACCGGTTGGTTTCCGTGGCTGAAAGCCGAATTGAAGAAAAGCAGTTTCGAGGTTTTAACGCCCCAACTCCCCGCTCCCGAGACGCCGCACATTACTCCCTGGGTCTCAAAACTCGCGGAAACAGTCGGCGCAGCGGATAAAAATACTTATCTCGTCGGACACAGCATGGGCTGCCAGACGATAGCGCGTTACCTGGAAGCCTTGCCGGAGGGCATACAGGTCGGCGGGGCAGTTTTTGTCGCCGGATTTTTCAAGCGCCTTACGAAAATTCAGGAAGAAGGAGAAGAAACGGTTGCAATTGCCCATGAGTGGCTTGAAACACCGCTCGACCTTCAAAAGGTAAAATCGCACCTTCCGAAAAGCATCGCCATTTTCTCGGACAACGATTACTACGTTCCGCTCGATAATACGGGTGAGTTCCGCGACAAACTCGGCTCGGAAATCATAGTTGAAAAAGGGAAAGGGCACTTCAGCGGCAAAAGAGACAGAATGCTCGAACTTCCAGTAGCGCTTAAGAGCGTGCTAAAATTATCCAAACGGTAAAATGTTCCCGAAAAAACTGATTTTATTCCTTCTAGTGGTTCTCGCGGTGGCAATCGCAATTTACGCCATTCTCGTCGCCGGCGGACTTTTCTTCAGCTACATTTAATGGCCTTCATCCCGAAATCCAAAAAATTATTCGAGATTACCATCCGGAACCTGATATTCGGCGCCGAGGACAGTTTGGTTTCAACCGTGGGACTCATTTCCGGCATCGCCATTGCCGGTATTCCCCGTTCCTCCATTCTCATTTCCGGTATCATTCTCATTTTTGTCGAGGCGTTCTCAATGGCCGCCGGAAGTTTTCTCTCCGAACGAGGAACGGAAGAAATAGTCGAAAAGAAAAATTTCCCGCTGGCGTATCCTATCATCGGCGGCGTCATAATGTTCGTTTCCTACTTCGTCTCCGGATTCGTTCCTCTTCTCCCCTATTTTTTTGCCGAGGTCTCCCTGGCTTTTAAAATCTCCGTCACGCTGTCGCTTGTCGCTCTCTTTCTTTTAGGAACCTTGAGCGCCAAAAAATTCGGCGTTCCACCCATAAAAAGCGGCGTCAGGATGCTCATTATCGGCGGCGCCGCCATCGCTATCGGGATACTCGTCGGCAACGTCTTTAATCTCTAGATAGGAAGATTGCCTCAAACTAAGAAAATTGACTCGCCTTTTTTTATTTCCCCACCTACCTTGCGATAGCAATGTAGGTGGGGAAATTAAAAAACAGAGCGTCCGACAATACCTAGAATACAAGCGTTTAGAACACGAGCGCTTGGAATCCGAACGCTTAGGGCACGGGAAAACGTCAGACAATACGTTTTTTATTGTTTCGTCACTTTCTCAATATCTTCAATTTCTTTTTTTACGAGCTTCTCCGCGTTGTCTAAATCTTTTTTCAGCTGTTTTATAATTTTTTCTTCTTCTTCAGTAAGCTGACGTTTTGTTTTGGTTTTTTCGAGCATTTTGATCTGCTCGCGAATGTCTTCCTTTAACAAATTAAAGGCTTTATGAAGAGTCTGCTCCGCCTCGCGAACCTCCTTTTTCACTTTTTTTCTAAAGGCGGTAAATTTGTGCCAGCCGTACCAGATGAGGAATAGGAGGATAAATACAAGGGCGACAAGCGGCACTACTATCGCAAGGAAGTCAATTGCCCAGCCTCCTACGCGAAAGATTGCCGATTTTGCCACTACAATAGTTATTTTCTCGCTCAGCAAGCTCTTTGCGCCTCTATTATCGGTCACTTGAACTCGAACATCATATACCCCGCTTTCCAATCTTTTGGACCAAATAGAAGTAAAATCCCCGGATGAGTTGCTTTTAACTCTCTGCTCTAACGTTTTTTTATCTCCCTGGAACAAAAATAAATCTACATCGGAATC
>CAZUMB010000063.1:0-2445 GCA_964621575.1 uncultured Candidatus Saccharibacteria bacterium | reverse complement strand
CGAGACGACCAAAGAAGAAATTGAAGAGGCCTACCTGATGGCCTGGCGTCTCGGCATCAAGGCCTTCGCCGTTTACCGCGACGGTTCCAAACAATCCCAGCCGCTTCAAACCGAACACTCGCAGAGTCAGAAGAAAAGCGTGGCGAAAACAAACGGCCGCCAGAGGTTGCCGGCCACCCGCTTCTCCGAAACTCACAAGTTTGTCATCGCCGGCCACAACGGTTATCTCACTTACAGCGCCTATGAAGACGGTCGTCTTGCCGAAATCTTCATCCGAATGGCCAAGCAGGGGAGTACCCTGGCCGGACTCTTGGACGCTTTCGCTCTTTCAATTTCCATTTCGCTCCAGTACGGCGTGCCCCTCAAGGTTTTCGTCGACAAATACGTCCGCACCCGCTTTGAGCCGTCCGGCTACACTGAAAACCCGGATATCATGGTGGCAACGAGCATCGTTGACTACATTTTCCGTTATCTTGCCCTGAAATATCTGTCCAAGGAGGATTTGGCCGAGCTTGGTCTCGCTCATCTTGAAGAAGAAATGCCGGCGATGCTCCCCGACGAGAAGGAGCTTATGAAACCGGAGACGCGGACCGTTTCCGTTAACGGCAAAAAACTCCAGAACGGCTATGTTTTAGCCGGTACTGTCTGCAAAAACTGCGGCGGAATGATGGTTCAGAGCGGCACTTGCTACACTTGTCTTGAATGCGGCGCCACTTCCGGCGGCTGTTCCTGAAACAGTCCGCCCGCTTCCTTCCAAATTTCTTCCTCGCCTTTCAGTTTCAGGGAGTACCACCACTCGGCGCCCCAGAAATAAAACTCGCCCAGGCCGGTTTTCTTCGCGTAGTTTACGATTTTTTTGAACCTTTCGGGGTTCATCGTTTTTGCCTGTTCCTCGGGCGGTGAATCGTAAAGCAGCGTCGGTCCCCAGGGTTCGGCTTGAAGCTCGACGTTGATTACGTCCTTGCCGAATAATTTTTTGACGAGCCGCGCCTTCCGGCCGTAGAAAACCGGCGGCAGAGGATAAGTCGCGTAAACTCCGAGTTCTTCGAACCAAACCTTGCGGTAAAGAGTGACGCCGACGACATCTCCCAGCCGGGCGGCGTTAAACCAAAGCGACAGTTCGCCGCTGTCGGTCGTGATAACCGGTCTTGCCGGGTCGAGCGTTTTCACCAAATCGATTTCCTTCCGCCAAAAATCCTTGCTTATTTCCGGGCATTCGCCGAAAGGGAAAAGCGGTTCGTTTTCTATTTGCCAGGCCCAAATCGCCGGCGAGTTCTTGAAGTGTTCCACGCTCGCCCTCAAAAATTCCAGAACCGCTTCCTCCCGGTCTTTTTCCGAAAAGTCCGCCGCCCAGTGGGGAAGATGACACTCCGGGAAGCGCGGCGTTTTCATGCCGAGCACTAAAAATACATCGACTCCCCGTTTTTCCGCTTCTTTAATTTGCCAGTCGACGGCTTCAAAATCGAAACTGTTCCTCTCCGGCTCAAGAAGATTCCATTGGGTAATGATTTTGAGCCGTTTTACTTCCAAGTCGTTAAGAAGAGCAAGAAAGGTTTCTTGCCAGTCAAGCCCCAGCTCTTCCGCGTGGGCGTGCGAAAAATTGGCTCCCCAAAGAATGTCTTCTCTCGGCTCGTTCCCGCCGACGAAGAAAAAAGTAAACGCGGCAAGAAGAACGATTAGTAAAACCCAGCCGGCGTATTTTGTCGTTTTTTTCATCGGTTGTCAGAGGGATAATGTCAGGATTCCCGCGGCAATCACGGCGGTAGCTGCGGCTTTCCGGAGAGCGGTTCGTCTCGTGAAGTTTTCCCGGAGCAGGTTGGACACGAAAATTGAGGCGAGAGCGGTGTAAATCAGAACGAAAACGTAAATGAGCCCTTCGAGGGCGTTCACGAAAGCGACGTAGAGAGCGGGGGCGAGAAATATGGCCAGGCTTTGAAGAACGTTTCCGCCCGCCCCGAGCGCCTGGTTGACGAGAAAAAGCGCCGCGGTTTTTTTCCGGGCCGTCCTCAAACCGGTTTTTCTTTGGAGGACGGTCCGCCGGAGACCGGCTGAAAAAGCGAAGATGCCGGCCGCGAAAACGAATCCGCCGACTTTCATCCAGACGAAAGGTGACCAAAACGAAGAAGAGATATAAACGTATTTGGCGAGAACGAAAGAAAGAGCGAAGAAAATCGCGGCGCCGGCCGCGAGTTTCAGGCTCGGCGGATTCACTTTTTTGCCTTCTTCGGCCGTTATGATGACGCTTCCCAAGACAAGCAGGAAGAAAGCCAGCCAGTCCCAGCGGTCCACCCCGCCGCCTTCCAAAATCAGCAAACTGAAGACGAGCGTGAAGACGGGAACAAGCCCGCCCGTTGCCGGCACGACCCGGGAAGCCTCGAATTTATTCAGGCCGGAATAAAGAAAGAGAAGGCCGGCGGCAAAAAGGAGACCGGAAAGGAGCGCCGC
>CAZUMB010000062.1:0-2641 GCA_964621575.1 uncultured Candidatus Saccharibacteria bacterium | reverse complement strand
AAAAATACATCGAGGACGGCGCTTTCGGCGGTAAGGGTTCCGACGCCCACAAGGCGGCGGTAACGGGGGACACAGTCGGCGACCCCTATAAAGACACCGCCGGCCCGGCCATCAATCCGCTCATTAAGGTAATAAACATTGTTGCGCTCCTTATTGTTCCATTTCTTTGATTTGACAAGTTAGGGCTTTTGGTGTATAATTCCGAACAGTACCCTGGCAAACCTTTAAATTCCCGCCATTCGGGCGGAGTCGAGGGTAAGCCGAAACAAAAAGGAGGGTGACGCCATGGCAAAGACCATGACCCCACTCGAGCAGGGAATCACCGACGGCCAGATTCACAAGGCCGCCGAGGCGTACCAGGCGATGCTCGTCAAGCACCGCCACGAACTCCCTTCGTCGGATGCCGTCCAGAAGACGCTCGGCTCCGACGCGTACTTGGGCGAACAGCTCGGCGTGCTCCGCAAGCACGTGGAGCGCGCGAGCCGGATGGTCGTCCGTCGCGTGACGGTCGACCGTTCCCGGACCCCGGAAGAGCTCGTCGAAGCGACCGGCCGGAGGCAGTTCGTCGACCGCGACGTGCTCGCCTCCATGCCCCGGCGGGCGACCGAGGGCGTCGAGGAGGTCGAGTTCTTCTTCTTCAATGAGGGCCGTTTCCTCTCGCCGGACGAGCAGGAGCGGGTCCTCGCTGAGTACGGTCTCGAGCCCGACTACGAAGCCCAGTTCCAGGTGAACATCGACGACCCCGCGTTCGCCGACACTCACCCGAACGGGATGCAGTGGCGGGACGGCAAGAACCGTCCCTGCTACGCCGACTTCCTTCGGGTCTGGGACGGCGAGCGCGGCGTGGACGTCTACCGCAGCGACGATGACTGGCATGCCTACTGGTGGTTCGCCGGTCGCCGCAAGTAGCGCTTAGAACTCAAGTTCTTGGAGCTTTTTGAACCTTGAGCTTGGATTTTAGAGCGTAGCGGCAAGCAAGGCCTCATGTGCAGAACATCGCACGTGAGGCCTTCGCATTTTTAAACTTGTAGAATTTGATAAAATATAAAAAGAATAACCAATCATCTTTAGGTTTACTGAAACACGGCAACTCTCGTAAATTAAGAAACCAAATCCTGTTGCCCTAGGTTTTGCCTTAAGGCAAAACCTAGGGCAACTTGTGGTATAATGAATAAAAGAAAAACCATGGGTAGGAAGAAAGAATTTAGTGAGGAAAACGAGAGAAAGATCCAAAAATCGAAGCGGAGTTATTACATTACGCTTCCCATTCGGTATGTACGGGAACTCCGATGGCGGGAAACCCAAAAGGTGGTGGTGAAAAAAGACGGCAAGAGATTGATTGTGGAGGATTGGAAGCCGTAATAGAATATTGGGGATGCCGATCGATTTTAAAAATAAAAAAGTTCTCGTAATGGGTTTGGGGCTTTTGGGCGGCGGTGTTGCTGCCGCAAAATGGTTCGTACGCCACGGTGCCAGGGTTACGGTTACGGACTTGAGGCGGGAAAAAGAGCTTACTTCTTCGATTAGGGTGCTTGGTCCTTCGGCAAAGAAAGTTCAATTCGTTCTGGGGAAGCACCGGATTGCCGATTTTAAGAACAACGAAATCATCGTCGTGAATCCCGGCGTGCGGCGGGAGAGTAAATATCTGAAGATTGCCAAACGTGCCGGCGCGGAACTTGAAAACGAGGCGAGCATATTTTTCAAAATCTGCCGTAATCCGATACTCGGCGTGACCGGTACGAGAGGGAAAACCACAACCGCAAACTGGCTCCATCACATTTTGAAAAAGAAGTATCCCAAGGCGGTTTTGACCGGCAACTCTTCCGAAAACCCGATGCTCGGCGTTCTTGACAAACTTGACGGGAAAAGTCCGGTAGTCGTCGAACTTTCTTCCTGGCACCTTGAGTTTCTGCCGAAGGTGAAAAAGCCCCCGCGCGTTGCGGTTATCACCAACATTTTTCCCGACCATTTGAACCGCTATCCGAGCATGCGTTCCTACGCTTTGGCCAAGGCAAACATTTTCAAGTATCAGGACAAAAAGGACTGCCTGATTTTGAATCGCGGGAATGAGTGGACGAAATTTTTCCTGAAACTGAAGCCGAAAGCAAGAGTTTCATACTTCCCGGGGAAGCTGCCGGTCAACAAGAAGAAATTCGTTTATGAGTACGGCCGGCACAATTTCGAAAACATGGCCGCCGCGGTTGCGGCCGCCCGGGCCTCCGGTTTGTCCGAGACGGCGATAAAATCCGCTTTAAAAACCCTGCCGAAAATGAGGTACCGGCAGGAAGTAATTCTGAAAAGAAAGAACCTTACCGTTATAAACGACACGACCGCCACTACTCCCGAAGCGTCAATTGCCGCCCTCCGCCGTTTTTCCAATATTAGGAAGTCCCACTTCCTAATATTGGTGTTGATTGCTGGAGGGACGGATAAGAAGCTGGATTTCGGAGAATGGGCACGGGCAGTCAAAAAATACGTAAAACCGGAGAACTTGTTTTTGCTAAACGGCAGCGCCACCAGAGAAATGGTCAAGGAACTCGGGAAAACCGGTTACTTTAAAAAATTTAAGCCGCAGACATTTGAATCTTTACCGATAATTATTAGCTTGGTTAAAAACTTGCTGAAAACTTCCGCCAAAGGC
>CAZUMB010000061.1:0-2668 GCA_964621575.1 uncultured Candidatus Saccharibacteria bacterium | reverse complement strand
AAATCGACGAAAGAATAAAAGAACCAATGACACGACCAAAGACGGTAAAGAGAGGGAAACTGATTGTAATAGACGGCATTGACGGGTCGGGTAAAGCGACTCAAGCCGCTCTTTTGGAAAAGCGGCTGAAAAAAGAAGGCGTTAAGGTTAAAAAAATAGATTTCCCCCGCTACGAGGAAAATTTTTTCGGCGAACTCATCGGGGATTACTTAACCGGAGCTTTCGGAGATTTCATCCGGGTTGACCCCCGGATTGCCTCCGTCTTGTATGCCGCCGACAGATTCGAGTCAAATGAGAAAATAAGAGATTGGCTCTCGGCGGGCTGTGTGGTATTGGCCGACCGGTATGTGAGCGCAAACCAGATTCATCAGGGCGGGAAGATAAGCTCTCCCTCGGAGAGGAAGAAATTTCTGAAGTGGCTTGATGTTATGGAGTACGACGTTTTTAAGATTCCCCGTCCCGATTTGGTGATTTACCTTGACGTCCCCTACGAAGTAAGCCGGGAGTGGCTCAAGAAAAAGGTGGCCCGGCGAAGTAAGAAATATCTGAAGGGCAGGAGAGATGTAGCGGAGGACAACCTGATTCATTTACGGGATTCGAGAGCAACCGCCTTGAGTTTAGAAAGAGCAAGCAGAAACTGGTGGAAAATTTCTTGCTGCACGGGGATGACCTGCATGTTGCCGGAAAAAGTTCACGAACATGTTTTTAAAATCGTCAAGAGGAAACTTGGCATAAAAAAATGAACGCCGTAAAAAAACCGAAAATAGTAATTGACCCGATTTTGGGATTGATTGACGTGACAGAAGTGATTCCGCTTATAGACACCGCTCCCTTTCAGTCGCTCGGATTCAAATATCAACTCGGACTGGCTTTTCAAATTTTCCCGGCCGCCACTCATACGAGAAAAGAGCATTCGCTGGGAGCTTATGCGAGAACGAAAAAGCTCGCGGCGGAATGGCTTCGCCACGGGTTTATAAACGAAAAGCAGGCCTTGAACCTACCCGTTTTCGCTCTTTATCACGATATCGGTCACGGACCTTTCTCTCACGTTACCGAAAACTTGGGAAGCGTTGACCACAACGAGCGGGGGCTCCGGTTCATCGAAGGCCTGAAAGACGTCATCGCCGGGGCGGGCTTCGATTACGAAGAGATTTACGGTTTCTTCTCGCGAAAGGACCCGCTCTATCTCGGCGTTTCCGACAAAAATCTCGGCATGGAAAAACTGGATTACCTGGAACGGGACGCTTTTTACACCATTGGCGAGAAGGTTGGCGTGGAATACCTCGCCCACCACGTCTATTTTATCGACGGGAAGCTCGTCATTAACGAGGTGGCGGTGGACCAATCGAAAGACATTCAGGATTTTTACATAAAAATGTACAAGCACGTCTACGGCCGCAAGAAGGGCGCTATCCTGAACCGACTGGTGGAAAAAATGACAAGTTTGCTGATTAAAGACGGGCTTACCGAAGAGGAGCTTTTTAACCTGACCGATTTCGGACTTTTGGGCCGGTTCGACGTTTCTTCGAATGAACGGGTTAAATTCCATTACGACAACTTCAAGCAAGGCGTTTTTCCGAAACAAGCCCTGGAGTTCAAATACGAAGACGTGAGCCGCCACGAATCCTCCGGCCCTCAAAAATTTACGAAGGTGATGGGTATTCCTTCCGATGTCTTCGACAATATCGTTTTCTCTCCCAATTGGAATGATGTTGGTTTTATTGATAAGCTGGAGAAAGAAATAGCCGGTCTGACCGGTGTTCCGGAAAATTGTCTTATCGTCGTCCCGCCTCAGGAGCGCCGCCGTGTAGAACCGGATGACATCAATGTTTATACCCAGAGCGGCGCCGTCAAAAAAATCAGCGAGATTTACCCTGACCACTTTAGAGCGATGAAGGAATACGGCCGGTCCAATATGAACTTGAGGGTGGCGGGTTACGGCGATTACCGGAAAAAGATTTTTGACCAGGCCGAAAAGGTCAGAAACTGCATTGAATCAATGGAATTCAAGAAATAAAAGCATGCATATCCCGACAATCGGTTTGGAAATTCATACGGAGCTGAAAACGAGAACGAAAATGTTCTGCGCCTGTCTTAACGACCCCGAAGAAACGAAACCGAATGTGAATGTCTGCCCGATTTGTCTCGGTCACCCCGGCACCCTGCCTGCGGCAAACAGACAGGCGGTGGAAGCGGTCATAAAACTTGGCCTCGCTCTCGGCGGCAAAATCGCCGAAAAGTCCCACTTCGACCGGAAGAGCTATTTCTATCCCGACTTGCCTAAGGGTTACCAGATTTCCCAATATGAACATCCGCTCGTTGAGGGCGGGATGTTGAAGGATGTCCGGATAAGGAGGATTCATCTTGAGGAAGATACGGGGCGCTTGCTCCATCCGGAAACTAAAAACCAAAAACTAAAAACCAATAACTATAGTTTGGTCGACTTTAACCGGGCCGGCGTGCCTTTAATGGAACTTGTGACCGAGCCGGATATAAAAAACGCCGAGGAAGCGGTTGCTTTCGCAAGAGAACTGCGGCTTATAATGCGCTATCTTGGAATTTCCGACGCTGATATGGAAAAAGGGCAGATGCGGGTTGAAGCGAACATTAGTTTGTCCGCCGGCGATGGCGGAATGGGGACCAAGGTTGAAGTCAAAAATATGAACTC
>CAZUMB010000060.1:0-2712 GCA_964621575.1 uncultured Candidatus Saccharibacteria bacterium | reverse complement strand
CAGCGGCAAAAAGTTTTTGCATCCGCTTCATTTTGCCGACGTTGTTCGTCGCAAAAACGACTTCTCCTGTAAATTGCGGCAAGCTTAACGGGAAATCAATTCTTGCTCCTTCACTTTTCCCTATCCAGTTTCGCTGAGCGATTTTCACCCGCTCCGACCAGTCGATTTTTTCCAAGTTTTCCAAAAGCTTCTTGGCGTATTTGGTAATCCGGAAAAACCACTGCTCCAGTTCCTTTTTCTCGACGAGCGTGGAGCACCGCTCGCAACGGCCGGTCACGGCCTGCTCGTCGGCGAGAACGGTTTTGCAGCTGGGACACCAGTTGACCGGGGCTTTGGCCCGGTAAGCGAGACCGCGTTTGAAAAGCTGAATGAAAATCCACTGCGTCCATTTGTAATATTCCGGAGCGTAGGTCTCGAGCCGCTCGTCCCAGGCAAAGCCGTTTCCTATCATTCCGAGCTGTTCGTAAAATCTTTTCTCGGAGATTTTGGACTGCTCCATCGGATGGGCGCCGATTTTCAAAGCGTAATTTTCCGAATGAATCCCGAAGCCGTCCAACCCCATTGGTTGGAATACGTTGTACCTCTGCATTCTTTTCATCCGGCCGTAAATATCGGCGCCGGTAAAGGCGTACATATTGCCGACGTGGAGCCCTTCGGCCGAAGGGTAAGGAAACATCATCAGGTTGTAAAAAGGCCGCTTGGCGTTTTTCAGGTCGGGCTCGTAAATCCCGCTTTCTCGCCAGCGTTTCTGCCACTTTTTCTCGATTTTTTGAAAGTCGTATTTCAAACCAATTTAAGATTAAAGCAATCCTCGGCGTTTTTCAAAATTTGTTTCCGCATCTCCTCTTCGGGGGTATTTTTAATTTCGGCGAGCTTTTTGACGACCTCAACAACGTAAGCCGGCTCGTTGCGCTTGCCTCGAACTCCGTCGAGGGGCTTGCTACGATACGGTTCGGGCGTAACATAGGGCGCGTCGGTCTCCGATAAAATTCTCTCGGCCGGAATCAGTTTTATAACCTTGTCGTAATCGCGGACAAAAGTAGTGACACCGCCGAAAGTGAAGTAGGTCTTGTCGCCGAAAGGAGCGGCGAGCAGTTTTCCCGCCATTTCGGGAGAGCCGGCATAGAAATGAAAAATAACTCTTCCGGGAAAACTGACCCTTTCCAAGATGCGAAGGATATCTTCGTAAGCGTCGTCGGTCCCCCGCGAGGCCCGGGCGTGAATCATGAGCGGTTTCCCTACCTCGCGGGCAAGCTCAACCTGTTTTAAAAACGCTTCTTTTTGTTTTGCAATTTGCTCTTTGTCATTTGCCCCGAGCCGGAAGTAGTCCAGTCCGCATTCGCCGATTGCGACGACCTTGGGGTCGAGGGCCAGTTTTTTGTAATACCCGTAATCAAATTCTTCCGCTCGGCTCATAAAGCCTCGCGGCGCTGATTGACGCCGATTCAGCTGATTTGTGCTGACACCTAATTCTTGTTCATCATGAAAAGACGCGGAGGTGTGAATGGGGTGAAGAGCGACGGCGGCGTAGATGTTTTCGTACTCGCGGGCAATCTCAACCGCCCGGCGGGAAGTGTCCTTCTGGGTACCGGCCAAAACCATCCCGACGCCGCGAGCCGCGGCCCGGCCGATAACCTCGCGCCAGTCGTCATCAAACGCCTTAAACTGGACGTGGGTATGCGCGTCGAAATACTTTACCATTTCAGATTCCGAGGGCGGGCCGGTTGTCCTTTTTCTCCGCAAGATAATAGAAAGTTTCCTGGGCGGCGACGGCAATCGGCACGGCAAGAAGTATGCCCACGAAACCGGCAATCTGGGCACCGGCTAAAATCGAAACAATGACGATAACCGGGTGAACATTCATCGTTTTCCCCATCAAAACCGGAATTAAAACGTGGTTTTCGAGCTGTTGGACGATGAAGGTGAGACCGATAACGTAAAGACCAAGGGTGAAAGAATCGGTAATGGCGATGAGGAAGGCGATGGCGCCGGCGATGATCGGACCAATGAGCGGCACGAGCTCAAGGATGGCGGCAATGACTCCCAGCGTGAAAGCGTAGCGGACACCGAGAAGCCAGAGACCCAAACTCGTGATGACGCCGACAACCAAGCTCAAGCCCAGTTGAGCGGCAAACCAGCGTCTTATTTTCAGTTTGAAGTTGTTGAAAATGGTAAGAACCGGCTTTTCGTAAGTATCGGGCAAAATCACCTTGAGGAGCCGGTCGGTGCCTTCCTTCTGAACGGAGAGGTAGAAGGAAAGAACGACGGTGGCCAGCACCAAAATGATGCGGTTGAAAATGGCGCCGATGGCGACGGTAATCGAACTCTGGGCGGCCGAGAGAAAGCCGAGAGCTTTATCAAAAGAGAGCGAGAAATCCTGGATGACTTTTTGGGGAAGACCGAAACCGATAAGGCTGGTAATAACCCGGTTCACATCGTCCAAAAACCGCCCGACTTCGGCGCCGAGAATCGGAACGAAGAAGTAAAGGACGACCGATAAAATCAAAAGGCCGGCCAGAAAAACAAAAATCGTCCCCAAAAGGCGGTTGATGCCCCGTTTCTCCAAGAAACCGATGAGCGGTTCAAGACCCAGGGAAATGACGATGGCGACCAAAAGAACGCCGAAGGCCTGGCGGGCGAGGAAAAGAACGAGAACGACCACGGCAAAGGCAAAAATTTGCCAGAATATTTTCCAACTAACTTCGAACCTAA
>CAZUMB010000059.1:0-2731 GCA_964621575.1 uncultured Candidatus Saccharibacteria bacterium | reverse complement strand
CGGCCGATTTCAGGAAAGCCGCAAGCGAAAGCGTCCGGGAGTAAACCATAATGTCTTTTTTTTCAAAGTGATTGCGAAAGCCCTCAAAAATTTTCTGTTTTTCCTCTTCGCTCAAATCGTTCATTTTCTCGAGAATGAGCGGCGTAAGAACGCTCAAAATCCTCTTGGGATTGCTGCCGACTTTTTTGTCACGGCCCGTTTCCACCTCCCGCTGGATTTCCGGAAGGAAATTCTCGCTCGTCACGACAAGGTCGTAATCCTCCACCTCCACCGGCCCGATAACATCAAGAATAGTTTCCATCACCCGGATATTTAAAGCGATTACCCCGTCAAATTTCACGTTCTCGTCCTTGTAAATCTTGGAACTCTCCAGAAAATTCATCACCGTTTCGGCCGAAGTCGGAAAATCAAAGAACCAGTTGGCGTCGCGGGCCGCCCAGTCGGTCACGACTGCCTGGAGCGGCTCGGGCGGAATCACTTTGAGGTCGAAGTTCATCGGATGGTCGGGCCAATAAATATCCTGGACTTCCAGATTGGCCATCCGGCCTTTTTGGACCGTGAGAACGCCGTAACTGCCGATGAAGCCGCCGGCCGGACGAATTTCCGCCGGATTGTGGAAAATGAGAAGAAGGCGGCGCTCTTCCTCCGAACCGAAGGTTCCAATCAAGCCGTCCAAGAAACCGGTCAGGTTTTGCAAATCGGAGCTGTATTTCAGGTACTCGCCGCTCAGAAATTCGTCGGCGCCGGAGAAAATCGACGAAACGGTTTTAAGGGAAGCCGTCGAATTTTTCATAAGCTCAATCCGGCCGGTGATACCGGTTATCAAATTCCTCGTCTCGTTGAGGCGGCCAAGCAGAGCTTCGCCGTCGTTCCGAAAGTAAGAGAAACCGTTTTTCTGGAGATCGCTTATCGTCTCGGACAATTTCAGAAATTCAAAATTAAGTTCGGCGGTCTGGCTCAGAAAACTCCCCGCCTCTTTAAAAGCGGGTATGATGCTCCCCAAGGCGGAGAGAAGCGTCCGGGAAGAAGGTTTGCCTAGAACTTCGTTCAGGCGGGAAATTTCTTCGGCGTTTTCCCGAAGAAAAGGACCTGCTTCGTCGGGTTCAAAATTTTTTAGCGCTTCCACCGACGCGATGAAGTTGCTGACCACCTGCCCGCCGCGGGCGAGGGCGACTGTCTTCACGTTTTTCAGATTAAAAACGGCGAAACCGGAAACGAAAATGACGGCGAGAGCGACGAGAATCGTTCCCCACTTGGCGAACCTCCCGTAACGACCGGCGACGATATCCTTCCGGGGCAAGCGGGCAAGATTAAGCTTCGCGAGCTTTACGCGGCCCCGGTAGCTGAAACCCGGCCTCTTCACGTCAACAAGAACGGGCTCAACGTTTTTTACCGGAACTTTCTTTCTAACCATACTTAAATGTCAAAACCGTGCTCTTTCACAATTTTCCTGATTTCGTCTTTGAAAACTTCTTTCGAAAAGCGCTTGGCCGCTCTGGCGATGCGGGCCCGGTCAAAAGAAATCGCCTCGAAATCCCGAATCGCTTCCTGAAGAGCCGGCACCGATTGTTCGTCAAAGAGGAAACCGGTTTCCCGGTGGCGGACGATTTCCCGGCCGCCGCCCTGATTATAGGCGACAACCGGCGTGCCGCAAGCGCTCGCCTCGGCCGCGACCAGGCCAAAATCCTCTATCTGGGGGAAAATCAGGGCCTTGGCGTCGCTGTAAGTCCGCCGCAGTTCGTCGTCGCCCAAAAAAGGGATAAACTCGATGTAATCGGGGTCGGCGATTTCCCGAAGTTTCGTTATTTCCGGACCGGAACCGACGATTTTTAACGGCTTCTTGAGTTTGTTGAACGCCTTTATCCCGAGGTCGAAACCTTTGTAATAAAGAAGGCGGCCGACCATGAGGTAGTAATCTTTGCGCGCCGCTCTCGGCTCGGGGTAAAAAATCTTTTCGTCAACCGGCGGATGAACGACGACGGAATCGCGGCCGTAGTAGGAACGTATTTTATCGGCAATGTACTTGGAATTGGCGAGGAAAACGTTGACCTTGCCGCTGGCCCGCTTGTCCCACCGGCGGAGCCATCTGGCAACCGGATGAAGAACGCTTTTGTGGAGCGGCCAGGGCGAGATTTCCAGGTTTTTCAGGTAATCGATTTCCCAGGCGTAGCGAAGCGGACTGTGACAGTAACTTAAGTGATAGGGCGCCCGAACGGGCATGCCCTTGGCATAACCGGCGGTTGAGGAAATAACGAGGTCATAATCCTCCCGCCCGCCCAAGAGCGAAGTGGCTAGCGGCATCAACGGAATAAAGGCCCGGTGGCGGGCTCGAACGAAAGGAATATCCAGAAAACTCGTCCCTTTTATGTTTTTCTTGAAAAATCCGAAGGTTTTTTTCTCGTCGTAAAGGAGGGTATAGAGGTCAGCCGAAGGAAAAACTTCAAGGAGGGCGATGAGTACTCTCTCCGCTCCCCCAAACTGATTCAGATAGTCGTGAAGAATTGCAACTTTCACTCAATCATTCTACCGCTATTTTCCCGGCAAATAAAGATTTCAGACGCCGGTGGGATCGGAGAAGAAAATCCAGACGGTCTTGAAAAGGATTTTCAAGTCGAGCCAAAGCGATTGGCGCTCAACATAATGCAAATCGAGCTCCAGTTCCTTGTAGTAAGGCAGAGCCGATGCGCCGGAAACTTGGGAAAGGCCGGTGAGTCCCGATTTCGCAAAATAA
>CAZUMB010000058.1:0-2803 GCA_964621575.1 uncultured Candidatus Saccharibacteria bacterium | reverse complement strand
CGCGATAATTGAACTGGGACTTGATTTCTTTCAAGAGATTTTCGGGGCTTGCAAAATACTCTATCCGGGCGTTCAACTCCCTGTTTTCCTGCTCGAGCTTTTGGAACTCATCCCGCAACCCGGCCACCTCTTCATTCAAACCTGATTTCTCTTTCATTAAGCCGTAAATCCCCGCCCCCATAACGACAACAATAACAGCGACAATTATCGTCCTCCACCAGTTCATTAGTCAATATTATAGCAAAAACAGCCTTACCATCATTATCCACGGCCGTCTATAATGATGGTGTTCAGATATTTCTATTTCTTCAGGAGCTCACGGAAAACGGATGGCGGAATTCTCGCCTCTCCTCTCTCCTTCAGCCGTTTCTTTCCCTTTTTCTGTTTGGCCCAGAGTTTCATTTTCCTGGTTCGGTCGCCGCCGTATAAGTATCCGGTCACGTCTTTTTTCAGAGCCGGAATGTCTTCCCGGGCGATTATTTTCCCCGTCGCGGCGGCCTGAACGGCCTGAGCGAACTGCCGGCGCGGCAAGAGTTCTTTCAAACGTTTCACCATCGCCCGAGCGGTTGTTTCGTAACTTGTCCTCGGCAGAAAACGGGAGAGGCCGGGCACCTGTTCGCCGGCGACCAGAAAATCCACTTTTAGAATGTCAGTTTTTTTGTAATCGGCGAATTCGTAGCTGAAAGAGGCGTATCCTTGGGTCAAGGATTTTAGCTTGTCATCAAAATCGCTAATAAGCTCGGCAAGCGGCATCTCGGCCGTGATTTTAGCCCGGTCCTGAAAATTTGAGTTTTGGACATCCGAAAGCCGAAACATTTGGAAAAGCGGAAAGAGGCCGTTTAAATAATCCGGCGGAACGATAATTTCGATTTTCACCATCGGTTCCCAGATTTCCTCGAATTCCGGCGGCAAATCCTCGGGCTTCACTATCTCCTTGAAAACTTTTTTGGCTTTCACTTTATAGACGACCGAAGGGAAAGTATTAGTTGTCTCCACGCCGAATTCGCGGCGGAGACGCTCGGCCGTGATTTCAAAATGAAGCCGGCCCAAAAACCCGACCTTGAATCCCCGCCCCAAAACCTCGTTCTGGTCCGGTTCTATGGTCAGAGCCGAATCGTTCAGTTTAAGTTTCTGGAGTCCTTTTTGAAGAAATTCGTGGTCATTCGCGTCTTCCGGGTAGAAAGAGACGAAAACGACCGGCTTAGGCTCTTTATATCCCGGGAGGGCTAAGTTTTTAGTTTTTAGTTGTAAGTTGTCAGCCGCTATAACCGTGTCGCCGATTTTTATCTTCTCGGGGTCCTTGATGCCGGTCGCGATGTAGCCGACCTCGCCGTCAGAAAGCTCCTTGGCCGCTTTCAACTCCGGCGTGAAATAACCCAATTCCTTTATTTTTGTCTTCACTTCACCTGCCACCAAATTAACGATGTCAGACGTCATTATTTTGCCGTCGAAGACCCGCACCGAGGCGACGACGCCCTTGTGGTCGTCGTAAAAAGAATCAAAAATTAATGCTCGTGCGCTCGCCGCTGATCCATGCTGATTTAGCTGATTCATGCGGATAGACGGCGGCGGCACTTTTTCTATTACCGCTTTCAAAAGTTCCTCGGTCCCCTGTCCGGTTTTGCCGGAGACGAAGAAAATTCCGGAAACGGGCACGCTCAAAAGTTCGGCGACTTCGCTTGCGACTTTCCGCAACCTCTCGTCATTTCTGTCGCGGAACAAATCAACTTTGTTTACGGCGCCGACGAGCGTGAGACCTGCCGCTTTCGCCGCTCGGAAATTGGCAAGCGTCTGGGCTTGAACTCCCTGGGTCGCATCAACAAGCAGAATGGCGCCTTCAACCGCCTGAAGAGCCCTTGAAACTTCATAGGAAAAGTCCGAATGCCCGGGAGTGTCAATCAAATTTAAAACATACGACTTATTACTTATGACATATGACATTCGGACGGGGGCCATTTTAATGGTTATCCCCCGCTCGCGCTCGAGCTCAAGCTGGTCAAGATACTGGGCTTTCATCCGCCGCGCCTCGACCGTTCCGGTGACCTCCAAAAACCGGTCGGCCAAGGTGGACTTGCCGTGGTCAATGTGGGCAATTATACAAAAGTTCCTGATATTATTCGTCATTTAACAAGCGTCAAATCCAAAATCACTCGCGCGTCCGGGTCGGCATCCTCGTAAAGGAATATCGGACCGCCCGACTCCGCCCAGCTGTAGCCGAGAGGAGCGCCGATATTCACCTTGAGGTAATTTTTCACACCGGACTGACGCTCAAAAATAAACCGGAACTTTTTGCCGTTGGACGGCGCCGTCTGGTTGCTTGCCGGCGTTTGGTAACGGAGATTCAGGGCTTCGCTCTCCCCGGCCGGAATCCTCCACCAAGCGGCGAAAACCGTCTTGCCGAAAGCGTTCATGCTCCAAGCGTTGTAATCGGAAAGAAGCACTTTGGTCGCCTCTATTCTTTCCAAGTTGAGATTAGCGGCATATACGCTCTTGTCGTATTCGGGCTTGGCGTATTTCTTGACATCGTTGCCTTTCAGGGAAACAATCGTCGAGCCGGGATTCGTAAAAACTTGAATGTAATTCTGATTCGCTGCCCGCCACCACGAATCTTTTTCCTCGTCCCCGTTGTGGGTTCTTACAACCGTAAGGTCGGTGAAAACTCCGCCCTCGGTATCGACATCAAGCCGGACTTCCACCGATTCCTCAACAAAGGCGTCGCTCTTGCCGCCGGCAATGTTGGCATTCACCACCGCAAGGTAACTGCCCCAAAAACTCGAGGGGAGTTCGTAAACCGAACCGTCGA
>CAZUMB010000057.1:0-3024 GCA_964621575.1 uncultured Candidatus Saccharibacteria bacterium | reverse complement strand
AAAGTTGCAAAATGTTTCACCGTCAAATCAGGCTCGCCACGTTCAGGACATGCCCAATGAGCGTCGCCACGTACCCCGCTTCGTTGTCGTACCATGAAAGAACCTTCACCAAATCGCCGTCTATAACGCGGGTAAATTCCAAATCGACGATGGCGCCGTAGGGCTCGCCGATTACATCTGATGAAACAATCGGCCCCTCCGCCGCTTTCAAGATTCCCTTCCAGCGCGGACTCTTCGCCGCTTTCTTCAAAATATCGTTTATTTCCT
Source organism: uncultured Candidatus Saccharibacteria bacterium (assembly GCA_964621575.1). Classification (GTDB taxonomy): domain Bacteria; phylum Patescibacteriota; class Minisyncoccia; order UBA6257; family GWB1-50-10; genus CAZGHF01. The sequence goes on along the minus strand of CAZUMB010000057.1, from coordinate 2,757 downwards.
CCACGCTCGTTTTTCGCGCCGAAAGAAATGTGATGTCGGCAATGGAACCGTTTACCACCGGCACCCGCATCGCAATGCCGTCGAACTTGCCGCCCAGTCCGCGGACGGCTCTCGTTACCGCCGTCGCCGCTCCCGTGGAAGACGGGACGATGTTCTGGGCCGCCGCCCGCCCCCGCCGGAAATCTTTTCCCTTCGTCGGCCCGTCAACCAGATTTTGGGTCGCCGTATAGCCGTGAACCGTGTTCAAAACCGCTTTTTTGATGCCGGGATTTTCGGAGAGAATTTGAATAACCGGCGAGGCGGCGTTCGTGGTACAGCTCCCGTTCGAAGTCAAAACCACGCCTTTCGCTTCATCGTCGTTTACGCCGACCAGAACCGTTTTGCCTTCGCCATCTGAATCTTTCGCCGGCGCCGTAATCACCACCCGCTTTGCGCCCGCCGCAAGATGCACCTTCGCTTTCTCATATGATTCAAAAACGCCGGTTGATTCCACCACAACGTCCACCCCGAGTTTTTTCCAGGGGAGTTTCGGCGGGTCCTTCTCCTGTAGAAATTTTATTTTCCTGCCGCCGACAATGAGGTCGCCGCCTTTCGCCTCGACTTCTTTGTCGTACCGGCCGTAAACCGTGTCGTATTTCAGCAAATACGCCAAGTTCCTGCAGTCGCCCAAGTCGTTTACGGCAACGATGTCAATCCCTTTCTGTCCGAAAGCCGCTCGGAAAAACAATCTTCCGATGCGCCCGAACCCGTTTATTGCAATTTTCGCCATTGTTGTAAATTATACTAAATTCTAAATACCGGACATCAACTACTTGCTAATGAGCGGTCTTATCTTCACTTCATTGCCAATCTCCGCCCGCAGAAGCTCCGCCCGCCCGGCCTTGAGCTCCAGCACTTTGTTGACCGGCTCGGCGGGGTAATAAACTTTCAATTGTTTCTCGTCCGTTCCCGGCTCCGGCGCGGCGTTCTCCTCAACTCCGACGATTTTGTCTCCGGCAATCCAAATGATGTCTATTGGAAACTTCATTCCTTTCATCCAAAAGCCGTAAATCCCCGGCTCGTCGAAAAGGAAAAGCATCCCTTCGTTGATGCCGATGTCGGTCCTGCCCGAGAGGCCCTGTTCTCTGTCCTTCGCTTTATTTATTACCTCGGCAACGACAATCTGGTTGTTGATTTTAATCTCCGATATGTGCTCTATCTCCTCGGACTTCATAAAATACGGTGCCGCAAACAAGCCCACCGCAATGAAAAGACCTAAGGCCAACGCGAGAACTTTAATCAAAAAAGACATCTTAATTTAATTATACAACAAGCCGAAAGCGACTATGCCGAAAGCGACGGCGACGTTTAGCGACTCCTTTTTACCCCGCATCGGGATTTCCAAAACCTTTTCGGCTTCTTTCAAAACCGACGGCGGCAGCCCCCTCACTTCATTCCCCATCACCACCGCTAATTTTAGGGTTTCGCAAACCCTAATATTTTGGTAAGGAACCGAATTTTTGGCTTGCTCTATGGCTAAGATTTTGTAATGTTCTTTTTTTAAATCGTTAAATAGTTTGGGTATCTGCCGCTCCGAAATCTTCTCCCACGCCACGCTTTTCTCCGCCCCGAGCGAAACCTTTATGAAATCTTTTCTCGGTTTCCCGAACCTGTCCAAGGGCGTGGGAGTTATCCCGCAAAGATAAACTTTCCTCACGCCGGCCGCGTCCGCCGTCCGGAAAATGGAACCGACGTTGTGAACGCTCCGGATGCTGTGTAAAACCGCGACTATGTCAATGACTTTTTCTCCCATCATCTTATTCTACTACCCTTTTTTCTAAACTCACCTATCTCACGATCGTGAGATAGGTGAGTTTCGCGTTGAGCTGAAAACAAAGCGCCCCGGGACAGTTTCCCGTCCCGGGGACTTCCGCTTCGCTCGGCTCCGGCCGCTAGTGGGCCTGGAGCTGTTGTTGATGAGGAGAGAGTCGCGACTCACATGCCCGAGGCGTCGCCTTCCCCGGCGAGGACACGTTCTTCAGACAGCGCCGGAGCTCATGGCAGTGCCTGGCGAATCTCGCCGGCCTCTTGTCACTCATCAGCTGAGCGACAAGCCTGGCCGAACGACCGCCGAGCAGCTCGGCTGGCCGAGCTTCCTCGATTACCTCCTCGCGCCGTCCGAACAGCGCGCGGTAGTCGAGCAAGACGAAGCTGCCAAGCCTGAGGTGTACGCTTCTTGCGAACGCCGCTCTTTCCTTCTCCTCCTCGGTCATGAGTACCCTCCTGGATCAGGGTGGGGGAAATCGTGACGGCTGCGACCGCCACGTGGAACACTCACTCGGTGTTCAGACAAAGTGTGGTTCCATTCCCCTCCTACGCCCGGAAGGCACCGATGAGGTCAAACACCACGATCTTCTCTTGCCGCATAAACAATGCGCTCCTTACGCACCTGCGGGTGAATGGGGATCTTTTTTTAGAATACTTAAAAAACGTCAAATCGTCAACCAGGCGTTGATAATCTTTAAACCCGGGAGTATTCTGTTTTTCACAGCCATAGGGCTGCGCACCCCACATAAAGCCCCAATAAGGGCTAACTCGGAGGCAGTTATGTCGGAACCCGTAACGCTGGAAAAGGTCGCCGATCTTTTCGCTCCATTCGAGAGCTGGAAGGACTGGCACAAGGTGTGGCTCGAGGAAATGGCTCGGCCGGAGCCGCGGCTCACTTTCCTTCTCGGTCACCTGCACTTCATCTTTAGCGTCCAGGGCGGCTACTGGCCG
>CAZUMB010000056.1:0-3070 GCA_964621575.1 uncultured Candidatus Saccharibacteria bacterium | reverse complement strand
TTCTGCATTTTTTCAATAATTTCCTGATCCCCTTGACCCCACCGCCAACAACCGGTATCTTCTCTATTTTTTTTAGCACGCTGTCAACGGCTTCAAGATTGAAAATTATGCCTTTATCCAGTTCCGCGGGACCGCCAACCTTAATCATTTTGAGGGGACAGGTCGGCCCGGCCGGCAAAATGCTTTCAATTTTCCCCCCAAATACCTTCACGAGCGACCCGGCATCCCCCAACGGGCTGGGGAGAGAGAAAGCGGCAACCGAAAAAGGAATGGTTGCTAAAAACACGGTTACAAAGAAGAAAACTGCTTTCTTCATAGATAACTAATATCGTTCACTAATAATAATACAGGATAGGAAGCTATAAAGGAAGAATTAGAATTCGCTTTGTTATATAATGGAAGAGAGCCCATCTTATGTTGTCTCTAAGCAAAAAAACAACTGCCGTTCTAATCGTAATAACCGGTCTACTGGCCTCGTTTTTTATCATAAAATCGCCGGCAAAAGACGGTTCTGGCATTACGTCTCTAACAACCAAAAGCAATAGCCCTGGCTTGAATTTACAACAAAGTTCATCCAAAAATATCCAGTCCGCCCAGGTAGGTTATCCTATTGACGAAAACCAAAACCTAACCGAGGAGCTGGCGAAAATCTACGCCCGAACAATCATAGACGCCAATTCAAATGAGGGTCTTTCTCCCGCTGAAAAACAACAAGCTGCGGTCTTTTCGCCGGAAACAGCCGGGGAAATTGTCGAAAGATATCTCCCCCAAGAAATGGAAATTACCGCTTTCACCGATGCCGACCTGAAAATTTTCAACAGTAACTCGACCGCCGACCAACTGTCTTACCTGGAAGCCATCAACAACTTGTCAGAAAAGAATTTTACCAATCTAAAGGCAAATTTCGTGGAGATGCTCGACGAATGGGCGCTGAATCAAAACAATGAACCTATCGAAGAATATGTCTCCCGTATCCCCAAACATATCAACGACTTGCTTTCTCTTGCTGTCCCGTCAGGATTGGCGGATTTCCATCTCCAGAATCTGAACCTTTGGCAGAAAAAATTAACCGTCTTCGCCGCAATACTTAATATGAACGATGATCCCCTAAAAACCTTCTTGGCGGTTCAAGAACTGCCGACAATCGTTGAAGAAAGCTTTGCGCTCCAGGATTTCATAGAAGACAAATATCAAAACCTGCGAGGATAAGCCATGTCTCCCTATAAAAAAATAATAGCCGGGTTGCTGACAGTGTTAATCGTGGCGGGTTCCTTATCGATATATCCTCCAAGAAAAGCTTCGGCTATATCCATATCCGGAGGCATCTGTGACGCTTACTCCGCAACTGTTGGAAAACTCATTGATAAAGCTCGAGAGAAACTAAGTAAAAAGGCTGAAGATGCCGCCAAAGACGCCGCTAAGGAAGCTGGGGGTGTGGTTGGAAAAGCCGCTGGTGCTATTTTCGACAATAAGGTGCCGGTTGTCGATGAAAGCGTTGAGGATGCAATCAACCGAGCCAAGGACGAACTCACGCAGACCGAATACCGTCTTGACTGTAAAACAAGAGTGGAAAGAATACTTCTGGCAACCCTCAAAATAAGAATCTTGGACGTAATTGTCGACCAAACTATTAACTGGATCGGAGGTGGCGGCAAGCCCCAATTTGTCACCGACCTTGGCGGTTTCTTGGAAGACGCCGGCCAAGCGGCGATAGGGGACGTTGCCCTGGAAGTCGGCTTGGGCGATCTCTGTTACGGCATCAGCGCACCGAGGATACAATTCCAACTCGAAACGCCGGTTTTCAGCCAAAGGGTGAGCTGTACTTTGGACGACATCGTCGGTAATATTGAGCGTTTCACCGATAATTTCGAGGTTGGCGGCTTCATCGGCTATCAGGAACTTTTGAAGCCCCAAAACAACCGCTGGGGTTTGGAAATTATGGCCTCGTCCGAAGCCGAAAGACGGGCGGCGGAAGCGCGGGCCGCTTCGCAACAGGAAGTAAGCACCGGTGGTGGATTCTTGAGCACAAAGAAGTGTCTTGAGTGGGAAGCGAGAGGCACTAACTCAAGCGGTAAAACGGTTTCAAAAAAATACGCCTACAATGACTCAATTATTTTCCCGGGTGGACCTTACCCAGACCCATCTTCCCCGCCGCCATTCTTCAGTCTTCCAATGGCTGGGGTCGGCAACATCCAGTGGGTCTGTAGCGAACAGAGAGTCACAACGCCCGGCCAACTGCTTCTAGGCGCAACGGACAGGGCTATGGGTCTCCAAGCCAGTTACATAATCAATGCTGAAACTTTTGAGGATTACGGAGCCGCCATAGTCGACGCGATTCTCAACCGCCTGATCATGGAGGGCGTGGAAGGATTAATCGGTCTAACAACCGAAGACGGTCCAAGCGGCGGGTATTACACTCGGAGTAGCCTTCCTTCTTCCGTAAGAAGCGCAGGTGAAGACTTTAGTAGGGAAAGCACCGGCGAGATTTTGGCAACCTCGAGAGAAAATATCTTAAGCCAGCTCGCTAACGCTTCGACCACTCTTGCCGACTTGAAATCCGGTTTGACGGCGGCTCCGCCATTAAATAACACGATTGCCGACGCAATGTCGGAGTTCCTCGGCTGGTGCAACGCCGATAAGGAAAATCATCCGCAAACCTGCGCCGGTATTACGGCGGATGCAATTGACGAAATTAAAGAACGAGAAACCATGATTAATCAACTGCTTACGGAAGTACAAAACCAAACCGCCTCCCTTCTCCGGCTTTACGCGATGGTAAATACTACTTCCGAAATTGATTCCGATGAAGCGCTCCTGGCGGTTTCCGAAGAGCTAAACGATCTCATTCTAGCAGTCACTAATCTCATTGATAGAAGCAGTCCCTTCGTAAATCTTGAAAGCGAACTGGCCGAACTCCAATCTTTGTTCTCCGATTGCCAATCTGCTCCTCCCTTTGATCCAGTTTGCCCGTAAAGAGATTGATTAAAAAATGAAAATCTTTAAATCAAAAAAGTTCGCGGCTCTGGCGGTAATTGTCGCTTTCTTATTTCTCGTGCCGGGAATTACCAAC
>CAZUMB010000055.1:0-3072 GCA_964621575.1 uncultured Candidatus Saccharibacteria bacterium | reverse complement strand
TCGCCGCTCGAAAGGAGATATGCGATGAAAGGAATCGTAATGAAGCGGAAAATAGTGATTTGATTGGGCGTGACCCGCGCCGGAAAAAGTTTAAGGACGGTCGCGGCAAGCAGTTTATCGGTCCAGGTTATTTTATAAGGGTCAACCATGTTTTTACCATCGGCCGGAGGCGCCGCCGCCGCCCGACATTCCGCCGCCGAATCCGCCAAAACCGCCGTGGCCGCCGCGGCCGCCGCCGCCGATCCACCAGGGGTAATGGCCGGTTTTTTTGCCGCGCTGATAAGCGCGTGAAACCGTAAAATCAAACAGAAGCCCGAGTGGAATGAGAAACACCAAAGCGATGATGCCGGTATAGAGAAATCCGAAAATAAAACCCAGAATTACTCCGAAGATACCGCCGAAAACTCCGCCCAGCCACCAGGATTTGGAACGGCCCAAAACACGCGCCAGCCAAAGCGGCAAAATAAAAATAAGAAAAAACCAGCCAGACGAATAACCGCCTTCGCTACCACGCGTGGTAGCGGCTGGAATCTCTTCGGCGCCGCTCAATGCCGCCATAATTTTGTCGGCCGCGCCGCTCGCCCCCAGGTAATAATTTCCGTCCCGGAAAGCCGGCGCGGCAACATTCTGGATTATCCAGTAACTTTGAGCGTCGGTTAAAACTCCTTCCAATCCATAGCCAACTTCAATTCGCATTTCCCGGTCGTCAACCGCAAACAAAAAAAGGGCGCCGTTGTCCTTGCCTTCCTTGCCGATACCCCAATCGCCGAAAAGCTCGTTCGCGTAATTTTCAATGGTGTCCCCGCCGAGCGATTTAATCGCTACGACCGCAATTTCGTTGCCGGTCGTCTCCTCAAAACTCCGCAATTTCGCTTCAAGCGCCGCCTTGTCTTCGGCGCCAAAAACTCCGGCAAAGTCGTTAACGTAACCCGAAGGAACGCCGGGACTCGTATAGGCACAAGCAACAAACGGCAGGAAAAATGAAAGAAGAATTAAGCGTTTCACCACCTTAAAACTCCACCGCCGGCACCGTCTCGGCGCCTTCCGCGGCTTCAAAGTAAACCTCCTCGGTAAAACCGAAAATGCCGGCAATGACGTTCGTCGGGAAACGTTTCACGGAAACGTTAAGAGTCCGCACCGCATCGTTGTATCTTTTGCGCTCGACGCTTACCCGGTTTTCCGTTCCTTCAAGCTGGGCCATCAGAGTCTGCACGGCCTCGCTCGAACGAAGTTCGGGGTAATTTTCCACAACGACAAGAAGTCGGGCGAGAGCGCCCTCCACTTCTGTCGCCGCCGCCGCTTTCTCGCCGATGCTGCCGGCTCCGGCGTATTTCGTCCGGGCATCAGCCAAGTTATCGAAAACGGTCTGCTCCTGCTCAAAAATTCCCTTCACCGATTCCACAAGGTTGGGAATCAAATCGAACCGGCGCTGGTATTGCGTTTCCACCTGCGCCCACTGATTGGTGACGTTTTCGCTCTTCGTCACCAAACCGTTGTAAGCGGAAAGGACGTAAATCGCGACCACGACGATTATCCCAAGGATAATCCAAAATGTTCTGTTTTTCATGGGAATAATTATAGCAAATTACGGCTAAGCAAAGCAATTTAAGAATTTTTTCTTTCCCGAGCGGGACTTATTCATTCTCGTCAATCGGCCGCGAAACTTTAAGTTCCAGATTTCTTATTTTCCCGAGCCGCCGCCTGAATTTTTCCTCGTCGGCAAACGGCGTCCCAATCCAGGTAAGAACTATCTTCTCCGCCTCGGCGGGATTCACATAGTTCGCTCCGAGAGATAAGACATTCGCATCGTCGTCGTGCCGGGCATCATAGGCCTGGTCGGAACTTGAAACGAGCGCCGAGCGCACGTTCGGAAACTTGTTGGCGACGACATCCACTCCCACCCCCGAACCGCAAATCAAAATCCCGCGGGCGGCTTCATAATTCATGCTTACCTTCCTCGCCACCGCCTCGGCAAAATCGGCGTAGTCGTCGTTCTCGTCGTAACGGTTGCTGCCCAAATCGGCCACCTGGTAGCCCTTGTCCGTCAAAAAAAGCTTGATGCGTTCCTTGAGCTCAAACCCCTTGTGGTCCGCCCCGATATAGATAACCATTTTTAGATTATAACACGACCTCCGGCTGGAAATCTCCGTTCAATTTGACCTTGTAAAGCGAAACTGAAGCGATGTTCTTGCCTTTCAAAACTACCTCCAACAAACCGCCGGTCGTCGTTTCTTCCGAAAAATTCTGGTCAAAAACGAAATTCCCCAAGCTGTAGGCGATATACTTGCCGTTATAAATCTCGAGCGGCTGGATAACATGAGGATGAGAACCGACAATCAAATCGGCGCCCGCGTCAACCGCAAGCCGCGTGAGCATTTTTTGGCGCTCGTTCGGCTCCGTAACATATTCCTCGCCGAAGTGGTATGCGACAACAATGACATCGGCCGTCGCTTTCGCGCCCAGAATGGCGTCGGTCACCGCCGTTTCCTCGGCAAGAGCCGCGCCGGAAACGAAGAAATCGGAAAAAGCCAAAAAAGCGATTTTTATTCCATTTATTTCCGCGATTTTCGGCGCGTAGGCCTCGGCCGAAGTGTGGCCGGCTCCGACCGACGCAATCCCCGCGTTTTCCAGATTCAAAACAGTGTCTTCAAGCGCCTCCTTCCCCCAGTCGCCGATATGGTTGTTCGCCAGAAACAAAACGTCAAAACCGGCGGAAGTTAGGCCCCGGAGCGCCTCGGGCGGCATCCGAAAAGAATAAATGCTGCCCACATTTTCTCCCTTGCCCGATACCGGCCCTTCCAGGTTGCCGGCTGTAATATCGGCTCCTTTCAAAGTATCGGCTATTTTCAGGAAAGGAAAACCAAAATCTCCTCCCGCGATGTTTTCCACTTTGGTTCTCACCGCCCGGTCAAGCATGATATCGCCGACAAAAAGCAGGGTTATCTCCGGCGCTTCAGGCTCTTGTATTTCAACCGTCGGCGCCGAAACCCGGTTTTCCGCCGCAAACCTCAAACCGACCCCTAAGCTCAAACCGCCTAAAGCCAAAATAAGAAAAGTTGCAAAATGTTTCAC
>CAZUMB010000054.1:0-3108 GCA_964621575.1 uncultured Candidatus Saccharibacteria bacterium | reverse complement strand
TATTGCCGGTCACGGCCGCGATTTTTGATTCATAGATTTTCCAGGTTGAGGGAATAAACTGGGCCGGACCCATCGCGCCGCCGTAGGAGCCGTGGGCGGCTATCGGGCAGGAGACCTTGACGAATTCCGAATTCGGGTCGAGGCCGAGCCGGCTCAAAAGGTCAAGGAAGTAGGGCTTATCGCGAGTGGGATGCATGGCGGTCGTGTAGGAACACCGCCCGACGTTCTTTCCGAAAAGCGATTCCCGGTCCAAAATAGCGAGGGTCAAGGCCGCCCGCACGCCGGTGGCCTGTTCGGCGAGTTTGGCGTACTGATAGGCCTCCTCGAAAGTAAGCTCGCCGCCGCCCAGGAGACGAAAGATTCTCTTCCTGATTTCGGCGGCAGTCGCCTGCTTTTCTTCAACCATTTTCTGGTACTCGGACTCTTTACCTTTGGTTACCGTGAGGAGTTCGTTCTTCTGGCTTTGGGTCGCGGCGACGTTCCTTTTTTGCGATTCCTGGTAGGCCTTCAAGTTTTCAACGTCGTCTTTCTCGAGAGCCAGCTCGGTTTTTTGTTCGAGAAGCATTTCCCGGAGACGGATTATTTCATCGAGAGCCGTGCGGAGGTTTGTCTGAACAAGGGTGACATTTTGAATGTTGCCGAAGAAGTCGGAAAGATTTTCGTTCGCGAGAAGCACTTCGATGGTAGTTTGGGCATCCGCCTCGTTGATGGCGCGGATTGACCGGCTCAAGGCGTCCTTATGGACGACGATGTTGTTTTCGGTCAAATTTATTTGTCTTTGCGTTTCCGTAATTTCGGTCGAGAGCTGCTCGAGATTCAGGTTAATCGCTTTTATTTGGAGGTTAAGCTGGCTGATTTTGGCGTTTAGGGCGCTTATTTCGTTTTTTAAAGTATTGCCCTGCTTACGGTATTCGGCCACCGTATTTTGATATTCAGTGATTTGGCGTTCAAGTTCTTTGAGCTGATTTTCCAATTCGGTTCTTTCTTCAGCCGTTGTCGCGGTCTCCGTTTCCTCGGCGGCGACGGTCGGAGCGGTAATGCGGTTCGTATTTATCAATCCGGCGGCAAAAACAAGAGCGGAAACAGTTATCGCAATTTTCAGCGTTTTTAGGAGAGGGACAACGACGATTGGCCGGGGATCTAAATTAACCCGCTTTGGTAAGTCGTTCCTTATATCGGAGTTTTTTGCAGAACTTCCGCGCTTCATCCATATATTATAACAGCACGGGTTATGCCTGTGTTTCTTCGGGTTTCGGTTCCCCCGGAGGGGAGCCCTCGGCTTTCTCCGGAGTTTCGGCTGGCGTCTCGGCGGCGGTCTCGCCCGCGGCCGAAGGAGTCGGCGCCGGCGCTTCTTCTTTTTCGTGCTCGGTTACGGTAACGACGACCATTTCTTTTGGCTGAAGAATTTTTACTCCTTCGAGTGTAACAAGGTCGCCGACGTGAATGCTCTGGCCCGCCTCGGCGAGGCCGGAAAGGTCGATTTCAAAAGAGTGGGGGATTTTGTCGGGCAAGGCCTCGATTTCGATTTCATCCAGGACTTTCACGACGACGAAGCCGCTTTTCTCGGCTGGGGCCCTGCCTTTGAATTCAATCGGGACTTTGATTTCGATTTTCTCGTCCGCTCTTATGCCCTGAAGAAGAACCGAGAGAGGTTCGCGAGTTAAGGGATGAACTTGAACTTCGGAAATGAGGGCCGGGATACGCAGGCCATCTTCGGTTAAAACCTGGACGATGGTGTGGCCGCCTGCTTGTTTGTAAACATTCTTGAAGGACTTCGTTTCAAGACTTACGTGCTTGTTTTCCAAACCATGGCCGAAAATTTCGGCCGGAACGAGACCCTCCTTGCGAAGGCGTTTCACTTTCTTACCGAGAACGGTTCTATTTTTTGCCTGAAGTTCCATAGTTAGAAGTAATTATGTAGTAATTAGCTCGCTTGCACTCGCGTAATTCATTGTAATTAAGTCGCTTCGCAAAATAAATTACCACCTAGTTACTACTTAATTACTACTTAGTTTCTCTTTTCTTCTTCGCTTTCTTGGTTCTGTCAGTTGTCTTTATTTTGGCGATTGCTTTAGCTTTCCTTGTCTTGAATCTTTCCACCCGACCGGTCGTGTCAATGAGTTCCTGACTGCCGGTGTAGAAAGGATGGCATTTGGAGCAGATTTCAACCTTAATTTCCGGGACGGCTGCCCCGACGGTGAATTTGTTGCCGCAGCCGCAGGTTGCCTGGGCGGCGGGGTAGTATTTGGGATGAATGTCCTTTTTCACAACCTGATTATTGTAGTTAAAAAGCCCTGTTTAGGCAAGAGTCGGGGCAGTATTGACAATGATTTCGATTTTTCTATAATAAAACCATTATGTAGCACGGGTTTTTAAAACTTCCGTAAAGTGAGTTTTAAGACGCCCGGGATGGGTGTTTTCTAATCCCCGCCGCATAACGCAAATTGAAAACAATAAACCATATATTGAAAGTTTTTTTAGTTGTCCCAATTTTGTCTAAAAATTCAAGCCGATAGGCGAGGAATTTTTAGCAACAAAATTGAGGATCCTGACGAATTCGCCTTTGGCGAATGAGGAATGGATAACCTTGATTTTGTTTTCTTAGAGGATTTGATCCTGGTCCAGGACGAACGCTGGCGGCGTGGATAAGGCATGCAAGTCGAACGGTTTGAAGTGCTTGCATTTCAAACAGTGGCGAACGAGTTAGTAACACCTTAGTACCTACCACCGAGATGGGAATAACTCCGAGAAATCGGAGCTAATACCCAATAGTCTAACAGTCAATTTGTGTCTGTAATCTTAAATTGACCCATCTCGGAATTTCTAATTTCTAATTTCTAATTTCTAAACGTAAATTGTTTAGGATTTAGGATTTAGGATTTAGGATTTCCGAGCGGATTACAGATAGAAATTGGCTGTTAGTAAAGGAGTAATCCGCTCGGCGAGGGGCTTAGGTCCGATCAGCTTGTTGGCAGGGTAACGGCCTACCAAGGCTATGACCGGTAGGGGAGGTGAGAGCCTGACCCCCAACGACGCAACTGAGACACGGTGCGTACTCCTACGGGAGGCAGCAGTCGAGAATATTCCACAATGGGCGAAAGCCTGATG
>CAZUMB010000053.1:0-3655 GCA_964621575.1 uncultured Candidatus Saccharibacteria bacterium | reverse complement strand
AGCTATTACCAAACTCGATTAGCTTTTCACTCCTTACCCCAGCTCATCCGAGGGCGTTGTACGACCCACCGGTGCGGACCTCCCCCCGATTTTACTCGGGGTTCATCCTGGCCAGGGCAAGCTCGTCTGGCTTCGGGTCTTATCCACGCGACTGGATCCTCGTGAGAGGATACGCGCTATTAACACTCGCTTTCGCTACGGCTCCTCCGCCTGAGGCGGATTAACCTTGCCGCGTAGATAAACTCGTTGGCTCATTCTTCAATAGGCACGGCATGACCGCTGCTTCGCATCGGAATTTCTAAATCCTAATTTCTAATTTCTAAACAAATCCCAATGACCAAACGATCGAATCTAAAATGTTGGACATTTAATCATTAGAGAGTTGATTAGAAATTAGTCATTAGAAATTAGACATTGCCCGATGCGGAGCATCGGCGCTGCCTCTTTGTAAGTAGATGGTTTCAGGTACTATTTCACCGCCCTCACCGGGCTGCTTTTCACCTTTCCCTCACGGTACTTGTTCACTATCGGTCACTTTATGTATTTAGCCTTAGGAGATAGTACTCCCGGATTCCCACGAGGTTAGTTGGCCTCGCGGTACTTAAGAAAAAAATACTAAGAGACGATTCGTTTTCGCTTACGGGACTATCACCCGCTGCGGTCCGGTTTTCCAACCGATTCAGCTAACAAATCATTTTGTAACTCTTCCTTCAAGCTTCAAATTTAAAAGCTCAAAGACGTATTCGATCTTTCAACCCCGAGAAATTAATAAATTAATTTCTCGGTTTAGGCTCTTCCCTTTTCACTCGCCGCTACTTGGGGAATAAACATTTGTTCTTTTTTCCTCCAGTTACTGAGATGTTTCACTTCACTGGGTACGCTCTCCGGCATCAAGTGCCGAAGCAATTGAGGTTTGCTCAATTAGGTTTCCCCATTCGGAGATCTCCGGATCGAAGGTTGCTACACACCTCCCCGAAGCTTATCGCAGCTACGCCACGTCCTTCGTCGCCATAAAGTGCCAAGGCATCCACCATCCACCCTTATTACTGATTTCTACCTCACAAAACTGACTTCGCCGATTTGTTCTGAACGGAGTGAAGCCAACAAATCGAGCGCCCCGTCGAAGTTTCAACGAAGGCGGGGCATTCACTTTTCAAAACAAAATCGGTTTCTATTTACGTGTTCTCCGACAAGACGAATAAGACCAATGAAAGTCGGAAAACACTATTTAATTTCCCATATTAATTTATTAAATGACGCAGAGATAAAATAAAAATCCGCCGTTTCGGCGGACACACAAACATATTTAGATGTTTAAATATTTAAACATCGCGCGTGACATCCGCCAAAAGGTATGTAACTTTTATGTTCATTCTGTAGCTCCATTATAAGGCGGAAGCTCAAAAACTGTCAAGCGCCTTATCCACACGTTTTAAGCCCCGATTAAGGGCACAAAAGCGAAGCCGAAATACTCCTTTTTTTCAAAACGGTCCTGGTCTATCTTGTGGAGCATGACGATGCTCGAAGAAACCGGGGCGACGATTCGGCCGCCGATTTTGAGCTGGCTTTTCCAAGCCCGGGGAATCCGACTCGCCGAGGCCGCCGCAATAATTTTGTCGTAAGGCGCTTCGTCTTTGTAGCCGTTTACGCCGTTTCCCTGAATAACCTTAACTATCCCCTTTTCCGTAAAGCCGTATTTGGAAACGTTCGCCTCGGCCGCTTCTTTCAATTCTTGGATTCTCTCGATGGCTATCACCTTTCCTCCGCCGTCCGGCGGGTCGCCCACGATTTCGGCAAGCAATGCCGCCGTCCAGCCGCTGCCGGCGCCGATATCCAGAATTTTCTCTCCCGCTTTCGGCTCTAAAAGTTCCAGCATGAAAGCGACGGTAAGCGGCTGGGAAATCGTCTGGCCCTCGCCTATCGGCAGAGGTGCATTCACGTAAGCCGTGTCCTTGTATTCGGCCGGCACGAAATCGGCCCGGTCGATTTTCCGGAATGCTTCAATGACGGGCGGCGTCTTCAAGTAGCCGTCGCGAATCAAGTCGTCAATAAGCTTGTCTTTGGTCATTTCAAGAACGCGGCGTGAATCAGCCGGTCAATAAGTTCGGAAAAAGTTATACCGCTTGCCGCCGCCGCTTTGGGTATCAAACTTTGAGCTGTAAGACCCGGGATGGTATTCGATTCCAGCACGAAGAGTTCGCCGTTTTTATCAAGAATCATGTCAACGCGAGAGAAACCGCGCGAACCCAAAACGCGGTGAACCCGTAGGGCCGTATCCCTTATTTTTTTCACGATGCCATCCGGCAAATTCCGGGGCGGTGTGACTTCGTCCGAACCGCCCTCTTCGTATTTCGCCCGGTAATCGAAAAAGCGGCTGACCCGCGGAACGATTTCCGTGGGCAGAAGAGCGAATTCCGTTCCCGGCGTGCCGCGGTCCAAAACACCGCAGGTAACTTCCCTCCCCCGGATGAATTCCTGAATTATTGCTTCGCGGGACACATTAAAGGCCTCCACAAAAGCGTTGGTTAGCTGGTCTTCATTCAAAGCAATCGTTACTCCCACGCTTGAGCCGTTACTATTTGGTTTAACTACGATCGGATAGCCGAGGTAATGTTTGATTTTTTGGATAATCACTGAAGGCTCGTTTTGCCACTCGGATTTTGTGACCAAAAAGTCGAGCGGGACGTTCACGCCCGCCTCCCGAAGATAGCGGCTGGTCAAAAATTTGTTCATCGTAAGAGCGCTTTCTCTCGCGCCCGAACCGGTATAAGGGATTCCTTCGCTCTCCAAAATTTCCTGAACCGTTCCGTCTTCGCCGTAAGGGCCGTGGAGGGCGATGAAAGCGACATCGGCGTGGTTTTTTAGTTTTCGGACCGGTATTTCCCAATCGCCGGTTCGGGCAATCAAGACCCTTACCGGTTCGTAACGTTCGGGATTCAAATGCTTCAGAACCTGCTCGCCGCTTTTTAAAGAAACTTCGTGTTCCTCCGAAGGCCCGCCCAAGAGCACCGCCACCCGGAGTTTTTTGTGAGAGTGAGGCATGGTATTACATTTAATTTAGCACAAAGATTTTAAAAAACGAAAGAGGCCACTCATCTCTGAGAAGCCTCCTTTTCGCTTACTGCTGGCGGCAGTTTTGCCGCCGGGCGGCAGCTACGCCGCCCTCGCGTTCGTTACCGCCTCGATCTTGCTGATGATTCGGCGAATCTCGAGGCTGTACCAACCCATGAAGCTGACGGCCTGGTTGCACACAACGTCATAGGCTGGTTTGCCGTTTGCCGCTGTCTGCGCGGGTCGGTCTCTGAATCTTCTCCAGAACCAGACCGACTTGGTCCAGAGACCGTAGACATTCCCGAGGTAGACGTTGTCCTCGGTCACGATTTGCCCGCGGGTCGTGCGGTTCACGCCACGCATGTTCCGCCCGCCGCCCTCAATGAGGTCTTGGAGCGTTCGCAGCGCTCTGAGCACCTCATCGTACTTGCCGGAGACGTTGGTCTCCTCGAACGCCACGATGATGTCCTGAAGACCGCGGTCGTGCCATGGCGACACGACGTTGAAGAAACGAACGAGGTCGCCGAGCGGCTCCTCTGCCATGTACGGCGGCGCGAAGGTGTAGAGGCTTTCACTCAACCTCTTCAACTTCGGCGCGACCGCC
>CAZUMB010000052.1:0-3911 GCA_964621575.1 uncultured Candidatus Saccharibacteria bacterium | reverse complement strand
AGGCAGGTGTTTCTTCTTCTTGTTTTTCTATCGTTACTTAGCCCTCAATTCGTAAGCGCTTTTGGCGTTTCGCCCCCGTCGATAAACGCTGATAAGCTCTTGAAAGGTTCGCAATACGAAGCGACCGTTTTTTTGGTTAGAGCGGAGGCAGAGAACGGTTTGCCGATTAAGGCGGAAGTGCGGCTGCCGGACAAGATAAAAAATTGGGTTACGCTTGATACCGGCTTCAATTTTATGATTCCGGTCGGCGTCCGTCAGTTTCCGGTTAATGTTCTAATCAGTGTTCCTGAAGATGCCGATTTGAATATTTACAGCGGCTCGTTGGTTTTTAACACCTTACCGTTGTCGGATAAAGAAAATGGCGACCAGCAAGTTGTTATAACGGTTGCGGCTGGCGTAAGTTTGAGTATAACTATTGGGGAAGGAGTCGTTAAAGATTTTCGGATAGAAAACGTAGATATTTTGGATATCAAGGAAGGCAATCCACCGGCTATCATAGTGACGATGGAGAATACCGGCAACGTTCCGGTTGCGGCCGAACGGGCAACCATTGATGTTTTGGACAAATTCGGTAACGTCCGACTTGGTTTCGGCCAGACGGAAGAGTTGCCGGAAGTGCCGCCGTTCAAAACGAAGAAGTTTGTAGTGGAGTTTCCTCTGAATTTAAAACTCGGTCTTGGCGAGTACTGGGCGGAGGCGAAAATTTATAAAGGCGGGGGCGTAGCGGGAGAAGTAAAAACGGTTTTCAATGTTTTGGAGAAGAAATTCAATTTCATTCTTTGGGGCAGCATCGTTGCGGGACTTGCCGTTATTTATTTTGCCGCCCGTTGGTTTAGAAAAAGAAGGCGATGGCACGGCTAAGCGGTAAACTTTTTCTTACCGTATTCATTACGGTTGTTTTGTTTTTTACGGCTCGGGCTTTTGCCGCAAGCACCGCTCCTACTCTCGAGGTTATCGTTACCCAGTGTTCCGACGGCGCCGATAACGACAGCGACGGGAAAATTGATTATCCGACCGACCCCGGTTGTTCGTCGTTCTCCGATAATGATGAAACCGATCCGGCCCCACCCCCGCCGCCGCCTCCCAGCGGCGGAGGCGGCGGCGGCGGGGGTTATACTCCTCCCCAGACGGTCGTCAATTTTGCCGGCCGCGCTTACCCCAAAAACACGGTCACTCTCTTAAAAGACGCGCAAGTGGTGGCTACGACCGTGGCCGGCGGGGACGCTAATTTTCAAATATCTCTTTCCGGTCTTTCGGGCGGCAACTACGTTTTCAGCATCTACGGCGAAGACAGTAAGGGAATTCGCTCCGCTCTTTCGACTTTTTCAGTAAGCGTGACGGCCGGAGCGACTACTAACTTGAGCGGTATTTTCATTTCTCCTTCAATAGCGGCTGATAAAAGTGAGGTGCGGCGCGGCGATACGCTTAAAATTTTTGGTCAGTCATCACCCCAGGCGGATATAGTTATCTCCGTGAGTTCCGAAGAAGAATTTTTTGCCAAGACGGTTACTGATAAAGACGGCATTTATTTGTATAATTTTGACACTTCTTTTTTAAGTATGGGTAATCATAATGCCAAATCCAAGGCCTCAATCGGTAATTTGGAAACCAGCAGTTTTTCGAGAGTAATCGGTTTTATTGTTGGCACAAAGAACGTGCTTGCGGAACTTCCGAAAAAGGTCGGGAAAGGTGATTTAAACAATGACAAGCGGATAAATATCGTCGATTTTTCCATAATCGCTTACTGGTACAAGCGGCCGTCGCCTCCCGCGAGCGCCGACCTGAACGGCGACGGCAAGGTGGATTTGATCGATTTCAGCGTTATGGCTTTCAACTTTACCGGCTAACAAAGTTAGCCATACACGATTTTACACGAATATGGACACTAATAAACACGAAAAGCTACTATACAAGGATTTATCCTACCAAATACAAGGAGCGGCTATTGAAGTAAGAAAGAACTTTGGACCGGGACTGAAGGAAAGTATTTATCAGAACGCATTCGCCGAGGAACTGACAGTGAGAAATATACAGTTTGAAAAAGAGAAGTCGATTCAAGTCTTTTCGCCAAAAACCGGTAAACTTATTGGTTCTTATCGCCCTGATTTTATAGTGGAGAGTAAGGTGCTTATTGAATTGAAGGCGGTGAGGAAAATTCCTAAGATGTTTTTAGATCAGCTCTATTCTTACTTGAAAAATAGCAAGTACGAACTTGGTTATTTCATAAATTTTGCTTCTCCTAAGCTTTATACCAAGAGAATCATTTTTACGAACGATAGGAAGATGTTCCTGAAAAATATTTTAGTGTCTATTAGTTTAATATTCGTATTATTTGGTGTTTTGCCTTCGGCGGTGCAGGCGGCCGAAATTTATCTTGAAGCGCCGGGCAAAATCGGCGTTGGTGAGCAAGCGCTTGTCGATGTATTCATTGACGCCGGCGACGATACGCTGAACGCCGTCGAAGGCGAGCTTGTTTTTCCGGCCGACCTCGTTGAGGTAGCCGGCGTTTTTGAACGCGACTCGGTTATCACTTTTTGGCTTGAAAAACCTCATCTTGATGAAACCGATAACCGCATCAAATGGAGTGGTGTCGCTCCGGGCGGTTTCGGCAATGTTCTCTCTCCCGTCGGTCCCAAACCGGCTCGTCTCTTCAGCGTCGTTTTTGAGGGCAAAAAGGCCGGCACGGCCCAAATTGGTTTTGGTGAAATTCGCGCCCTCCTGAATGACGGTGAGGGCACGCCCGCCGAACTTTCTGTTTCCGCTTTTACGCTCACTATAAGCGAAGAGGGTTTCAAGCAGGCCGGCGAAGAAAGGCTTTTGGTTGACGATGAGCCGCCTCAAGAGTTCACGCCGCTTATCACCGCTGAGCCGGGAGTTTTCAACGGCCGCTGGTTTTTGGTTTTCAACACTCAAGACAAGGAATCGGGGATTCAAAAGTACGAAATTTTGGAAAAGCGGACACTTTTAACGCCTCAATTTTGGAAAACGGCGGAGAGTCCTTATCTTTTAAAGGACCAGGATTTGAAGAGCCGTATTTACGTAAAAGCGGTTGATAATCTGGGCAATGAACGGATTGTGGAACTTACCCCGACTTATCCACTTTCGTGGTACGATCGTGTCTTTCTTTGGGTTATAATGATTGTAATTCTCGACTTAGTCGTTCTTCTTTGCGTTAAGTTCTTATGGCGAAAAAAGTAATTCGGGTAGCGGTTATCACTTTAATTCTTCTGGGAGCGGGTTTTGCGACTGCCCAGGCCGCCACTTTGTATTTCGTGCCCTCCACCGGCGTTTCCGGTATCGGCGGTAATTTTTCGGTCGGCGTTTATGTCTCGAGCGCCGACCAAGCGATGAATGCCGCCTCCGGCGTCGTAAGTTTCCCGCAGGACAAACTGGAGGTTGCGTCCATTTCCAAGACCGGTTCCATTATCACCCTTTGGGTTCAGGAACCGGCTTTTTTCAATCAAAACGGGACCGTCAATTTTGAAGGTATCATTCCCAACCCCGGTTTTATCGGTTCCGGCGGGAAGATTGTTACTTTAAACTTTCGGACGAAAGCGGCCGGCACCGCCGCTGTCACTTTTTCTTCCGGCTCGGTTCTGGCAAACGACGGTTTGGGAACGAATATCCTCACCGGTCTCGGCAGCGCCAGTTTTAGCTTGAGTAATATCCCGTCTTCGGCACCGGAAGCCACAGTTCCTTCAACCGTCGCCGGCGCGCCGGCCGCTCCCCAAATTCGTTCTTCCACCCACCCTGATTCTTCGAGTTGGTATCAGGCAACGAAAGCGGTTTTTGACTGGGATGTTCCCGAAGACGTGACGGCCGTGCGTCTCCTTGTCGGGAAACTGCCCCAGGCAACTCCCACCGTTACTTATTCGCCGCCCATCGCTTCAAAAGAAATTGATAATTTTGAG
>CAZUMB010000051.1:0-3970 GCA_964621575.1 uncultured Candidatus Saccharibacteria bacterium | reverse complement strand
GAAGTTATCAGAATGTCGAAAGAAATTCATCCGGCCGTCGTCGCAAGAATCAAAATTCTCTCAAACTTGCGGGTCGACGAGCATACTCATCCCCAGGACGGCCGTTTTCGCTACAAGATGGGAGATGAAACGGTTGACGTTCGTGTTTCCGTCATTCCGACTTTTTACGGGGAAAAAGTGGAGCTTCGTCTCCTTGCCGCCGCCCAAAAGCCCTTGTCTTTCGGCGAACTCGGCATGTTTGAAGAGACGGAAAGAATTCTCCGGGAGGCAATAAAGAAAAGCTACGGTATGGTTTTGATTTCCGGTCCGACCGGTTCCGGAAAGACCACCACTCTTTATTCGATAATGAACGTCTTGAACCGGCCGGAAGTGAACATCGTGACGGTTGAGGACCCGATTGAGTACGACATGCGCTACGTAAATCAGGTCCAGGTAAACGTCGCGGCCGGTATCACTTTTGCGAACGGCCTTCGTTCCATTTTGCGGCAGGACCCCAACATCATCATGGTCGGCGAAATCCGCGACCAGGAAACGGCGAACATCGCCGTCCAAGCGGCCTTAACCGGTCACTTAATGCTCTCATCTTTGCACACGAACGACGCGCCGACGGCCATTCCCCGTCTTGTCGACATGGGTATCCCGCCGTTCTTGGGCGCCGCCGTCTTAAACGCCGTTTTGGCTCAGCGGCTCGCGAGGCGGATTCATCTCGATTGCATCGAATCGTATATTCCCGAGCCGGGCGTCATTGAAACGATAAAAAAGTCTCTCGGAGAATTAGGGGTCGATCCGGAGAATTACAATATTCCCAAAACCTTTTACCGCGGCCGGGGCTGTGATGCTTGCAATCACACCGGTTATTACGGGCGGCTCGGTCTTTTTGAGATTTTGGATATCACCGAATCGGTGAGGAAGGTAATAACCGACCCCGATTTCAATCTGGACTCGCTCCGGAAAATGTCCCGGCAGCAGGGCATGCCCACCATTTTTGAGGACGGCTTGAAAAAAGTTCAGCGGGGGATGACCACCATCGACGAAGTATTTAGAGTTATTCGCGAGTAGCGATGCGAATATACAAATTTACCAATGATACGAATGGCTGAAAAGAATAAGGTTATTTATCCAGAATTGTCTTATCTTGTCACCGGCGTTTGTTTTAATGTTCACAACGAAAAGGGTAGATTTATGAGGGAAAGGCAGTACTGTGACAATATTGAGAAAAGATTAAAAGAAGCAAAAGTCCCTTATAAGAGGGAAGCCGTGATAAGAGACACGGGCAATGTTGTTGATTTCATCGTTGATAATAAGATTATCTTAGAAGTAAAGGCAAAAAGACTTATTGAAAAGGTTGATTTCTATCAGACTCAACGTTATTTGCAAGCAACTAATCTAAAACTCGCTCTTCTAGTGAATTTTAGAAATCGTTATATCAAACCAGTAAGAATTATAAGAATTGATACAAACGCTAAGAGTAAATTCGTATAATTAGTATATTAGTATATTCGCATCGCTACCATGCAATTTCATTTCATCGCTTCTCAGCCGGACGGCAAGCTCTTCGAGGGAGATATAGACGCCAAAGACGTCGCGGAGGTTTTGAGTTTCGTCGCTTCGCGGGGCCTGCGGCCGGTTTCCGTAAAACCGGTCGGCAGGGCCTCGAAAAAGAGAGTTTTCGGTCTTTTCGGCGGAAAAATCAACCTGACCGACCAGATATTTTTGTCGAAATACCTGGCCCTGATGCTTAAAATCGGCACGAGTTTATTGCAAGCCATCAATATTTTAATTGAGGATTTCCGGAAAGCGTCCGTCCGGTCATTCCTCGTGGAAATCCGTTCCAACCTCGAAAAAGGCCAGCCCTTCCACGCCACTTTTGCCAAGTATCCGCGGGTTTTCAGCCAGGTTTATATCAATCTCGTCAAAGCCGGCGAAACCTCCGGCAATCTCGAGAATATTTTTGAAAATTTGACGGTGTCTTTAAGCAAGGAAAAAACGCTTAAGGACCAGGTCCGGGGCGCTCTCATTTACCCGATTCTTCTCCTTGCCACCTCCGTTTTGATTTTGATTTTCCTCGTCACTTTCGCTCTGCCGAAAATTGCGAATGTTTTCCTGGAATCCGGATTCGAGCCGCCGCTATTTTCGAAAATCGTTTTCAGCGTCGGCCTCTTTTTCGGCAAGTTCGGAATTTTTATTCTGATTGCCACCGTTGCCGGCACCATCGTTCTCATCTCTCTATATCGGACGTCGTTGCTCTTTAAAAAGCTCGTGGCGGCGGTTTTGAACGAAATACCGCTCGTCAGGGATGTTATCCAGAAAATCGCTCTTCAGCGTTTCGCAGTGACCCTCTCGTCGCTTATTAAAGCCGGGATGCCGATCACCGACGCCTTGGAAATTACGGCCGATACGGTTGGCCACGTTGAATTGAAACAAGCTCTCATCCGGATTTCCCGGGAAGGACTGGCCAAAGGCCTTACCGTCGGCGAGGCGTTCAAGAAAGAGCCGTTTTTCCCGAGGACAGTCGTGAACCTGATGGCCATTTCCGAAAAAGCCGGTCACATTGAAGAAGTGCTGAACACGCTGGCCGATTTTTACGCTTCGGAAATCGACAGTTCGCTCAAAACCCTCGTTTCATTTCTCGAGCCGGCCATGCTGCTCTTAATCGGTTTCATCATCGGCGTCATCGCCCTCGCCATTATCGTGCCGATTTATCAATTGACTACCCAATTTTAGTTTTTAGTTGTTAGGTTTTAGTTTTTAGAGAATGCTAAATTCTTATAAAGAGTTAACAGTTTGGCAGAAAGCGGTTGATTTAGTGGAAGCAGTTTATGGGTTAACAGGCCAGTTTCCGAAGGAAGAGTTATACGGTTTAAGTGTTCAAATGCGCAGGGCGGTAGTATCGATTCCTTCTAATATAGCAGAAGGACAGAGAAGAAAAGATTTACCGGAATTTCTTCAATTTCTGAGAATTGCGGATGCATCTTCAGCAGAATTAGAAACACAAATTACAATTTCTAAAAGGTTGTACCCAGAGCTTGATTATTCACGAGTTGATACATTACTCGATGAAGCGCAGAGGATGTTAAACGTTTTAATAAGAAAACTAAAAACTAAAAACTATAAACTAAAAACTACTGGTGGCTTTACGCTCATTGAGTTTCTGATTGCGATTGCTATTTTGGTTATTGTTTCTTCCGCCGGTTTTATCAGTCTTACCAAGTACAAGGGCGGCCAGGACGTCGAGCTTTCAATGGAAGAAATCGTTGCGGCTATCCGCGATGTTCAGAAACGCTCCATCACCGAACAAGACGGCGAGCAATGGGGAATAAGATTTGATAATGCGAGTTCCTCTTACGAAATCTGGAGCGGTTCGAGTTACGCTTCCGGCACGGTTGATAAACTGTATTCTTTTCGGCGGAACGTCGTTTTCGGCAATCCGTCCACTTCGACGGTAGATACGATTTTTTCGGCGATAAGCGGGAAACTTAGCGAGACACGGATTATTTCTCTCTTGAATACTAGAAAGGACGGAATTGTGGGAGATATTGTTTTTACGGAGCGGGGCGCTATTACAACCCGCCTAGAGCACGATCTTGTCGGTTATTGGCATTTTGACGAGGCGACAAGTACGGTTGCTTACGATTCTTCCGGACTTGCCCACGATGGTACGCTTCTGAGCGGTCCTACGTGGGCTGCAGTTTCCGATTGTAGGGCTGGGGAGTGTTTGAGTTTTGACGGAACGGATGATTACGTAAGAATTCCCCATTCAGATGTTTTATCGGATAGGGTTTTTGGCACCTCTGAAATTTTTACTTTAACGGCTTGGGCTTATCCGACGGCCTGGGTTAATTACAGTACGATTATGAATAAAGCAACGGGAGGAAGTTGGAGTAACGTTACGGCAGGTTTGTGGTCGTACAGCGCCGGATTTCGCTGCGTAATGGGGGAGATTGATCCAAACCGAACCCGAATCCGATCC
>CAZUMB010000050.1:0-4026 GCA_964621575.1 uncultured Candidatus Saccharibacteria bacterium | reverse complement strand
GACGTCGCCTACTCGATTAGGGACATCACCAACGGTGTTGATGTTGCCGTGGGCACGCAGACGCCGAACACGTCAGGCGCGGATTTGGAGGCCGATGCGGCGCAAAGCGTCATTCTCTTGCTCACCACGTCCGAACAAATTGCCGCTGGCACGCCCCGCACTTACGCTATCAAGATAAGTGCGACAGCTGCGCAATTCGGTACTTCGGGTGAGACCGAGACCTTGACCTCAAGGTTGGTTCTTCACAACGATTCTTCAACGGCGAACTTGGCAAACGCGGCGACGCGGAGCTTTGGCGCCGCGGCGAGAGTCGACGGAACGCTGGATTCGGCGGACAACGCCTTTGTCTGGTCCGACTTCTCGCTGTCCGGTATTGAAGATGCCGACGCCGACTGGGCGAACGGTGTCTACATAGACACTTTCCCGTCCACGCCGACTTGGGTCTTGACCCGGACGAACTAAACCTTTCCTTGAAGGTAACCAAATTGGCCCCCTTGGGGGCCTTTTTGGTTTTTATGAGAAAATCGGTTAGAATTTTTACTAGTCCTATTGGTCTTATAAGTCCTATAGGACCTATAAATCCTATATGAACCGACTGATAAAAATTCTTCTCATCGCCACGGTTTTGACGCCTTTCATCGTGACGCCGTCTTGGTACCTTTTCCCTTATGTTTTCGGCAAAACGATTTTTTACCGGGTCGTCATTGAGGTCGCTCTCGCCCTCGGGGCGGTGCTTTTTGCCGTTCGGTCTTATAAGTCCGATAGGACCAATCAGACCAATCAGACCGATCGGACTTATCTCAAGTCACCGCTTCTTATTCTTATTTTCTTATTTTTTGCTGCGGCGGCGGTAAGTACGCTTCTCGCTCCGGATTTGTCGCACGCCTTCTTCGGCGACGTGGAGCGGGGCGAAGGATTCTTCGGTCTTTTTCACTATCTTATTTTTCTCGTTTTAGCTCTCACATTTTTTAACAAGCGCGATTGGCTTATCTTCTTCGGCGGTTTGTCGGTTGTTGCCGTTATCGTTTCTTTCTATGCCTGGCTTCAATATTTCGGTGTCACCGACTTTCCCTTCTCTCTTAAATCCTCAACCCAGCCCGGTTCTTTTACCGGCAATCCCGCCTTTCTCTCTTCGTTTCTCATAATTTCTCTCGCCTCTCTCGTCTTTTTGTTCCAAGAAATCAAAACTAAGAGCTGGCGAATCGCTTTAGTTTTAGGCGGACTGTTTGTCACGGCAACGGTTTTCATTACCGCTATCCGCGGCGCGGCGCTCGGAGTAGCGGCCGGTTTGCTGGCTTTGGCGCTTTGTTATCTTTTTTCCGAATCCGTTTCGAAAAAAACAAGGCGCGCCGCCGGCGCCGTCGTTTTGCTTCTTCTTGTTTTCGGAATCGGTTTTTGGTTCACGAAGAACGCCGCCGTTTGGCGGAGCGTCCCCGTTCTGCATCGTTTTGCCAGAGTTTCTCTTGAGAATCCGTCGGTTGCCACCCGGCTTATCGGTTTGAAAGTGAGCGGCGAAGCGTTTTTAGACCGTCCCGTTTTCGGCTGGGGACCAGAGAATTACAATGTCGCCTATAACGCGAATTACGACCCGGCTTATTCCTATTATGCCGAGGACTGGTTTGACCGCGCCCACAACAAAATTGCCGAGGTGGGCGTCACTTACGGCGGCGTAGGGCTGGTTTTATATCTCGGCATCCTCGGTCTTACTTTTGCCATGATTCGAAAACGCCCGTTTCTCGTCGGGATATTTGCGGCTTACGTCGTCCAAAACCTTTTCCTTTTTGACAATATCGTCTCCTACATCCCGCTTTTTGCTTTTTGGGGATATTTGATTTTTGAATCGCGGCCTATTGGACCTATAAGTCCTATTAGTCCTATAGGACCTGTAAAACTTATAAGTCCTATTATCGCCGTCGCCGTCCTTGCCGGCGTTGCCTACAGCTTATACAACTGGCATTACGTGCCGGTTCGGCAAGCCAGGATTTATGCGACCGTTGTCCGGGCCAAGGTCGGCGACAAGATTCTTGCGGCAAGCGACGACTTTCTTTATCCCTACAATTTCCTCCAGCCGACTTTGCGGGCGCAATTTGCCGACATGATTTATGACAATAACCTGTTTAAGATTCTCGCTTTCCGCCCGCTTGTCTTGAAAGCCGCAGCGGCTCTGGAAGAGACAGCCGCTTTGGAGCAGGAGCCCCGGCAGTATGTCCGGCTGGTGGAAATCTACAACGAGCTTGCCAAGCAAGACGAGAAGTATTTTGAAAAATCCGAACCCTTCACCCGAAAAGCCCTTGAATTCTCGCCGAACCGCCAAGGCCTGCTTTATCATTTATCTTTTACCCTGGCCGGTCTCGGTCGTTTTGATGAAGCGGTTGCCATAAATCGGCAGGCGCTTTCCCTGGACCCGCGTCTCTATAAATCCGTTTATCAGCTGGGGATTGCTTTGTCTCTCTTAGCCGACTCGCCGGGGCGGCTCGGTACGGCGGAGGGCAATGCCGCCCGAGCAGAGGCGAAAGAAAATCTTGATAAAGCCTGGGAGATGGCGAAAGAGAACGATTATTTGTTTTTCCAAAGTTACGATTTCAGAAATCTCATTTCCATTTATGCCCGGTGGAAGGAATTCCGGCGGGCGGCCGAAGTTCTGGAAGCTGCCGTCAATCGTTTTCCGGAGCGGCAGAACTATTTGGACCTTATTACTCTTTACCGGAGCTTGCGGGACGCCGAAGGTATCATTCGGACGGCCGAAAATTTAAGGGTGGTGGAGCCGTCTCTCTCCGACGACTTGGATGTGATTATTGACCTTGCAAGAAAAGAGAACTGGGAAATTTTGGACCAGCTCTAAGCGATGAGCTTATCAAGGGCGGCGGCGGTTTTTTCCGGAGAACCGGCAAGAGCGCTTTTTAGATTTTTCAGGTTTTCGGCAACCGATTCCAAGGATTTTGAGTTCTCGTTCCTCGTGATGAGAATTTTATCCCACTGGGTTTGGCCGACCCGCCTCTCTTCGTCGCTTATGATTTCTTCGAATATTTTCTCGCCCGGCCGGGCGCCGATGAAAACAATGGGAATGTCCACGTCGGGCGTGAGTCCCGCAAGACGCACCATTTCTCTTGCCACTTCCAGGATTTTTACCGGGTGTCCCATATCAAGCATGAAGATTTCCCCACCCTCGCCTGCGGCGCCCGCTTCCATTACGAGGAGGGCCGCCTCCGGAATAGTCATGAAATAGCGAGTCATATCCGGGTGGGTGACAGTGAGGGGAGAGCGGCTCCTGATTTGTTCTTTGAAAAGCGGGACGACGCTCCCACGGCTGCCGATGACGTTGCCGAAGCGAACCGAGACAAATTTTGTCACCCTTTTCTTGTTGAGAATTTGCGTTGCGATTTCCGCCGCTCGTTTCGTCTTGCCCATTACCGAAGTCGGGTTGATGGCCTTGTCGGTTGAAATCAAGACGAACCTCGGAACGCGGGCGGAGACGGCCGCCTCGGCGACGTTTATGGTTCCAAAGACGTTGGTTTCAATCGCTTCTTCCGGGAAATCCTCCATCAGGGGCACGTGTTTGTAGGCGGCGGCGTGGAAGACGACGTCAGGCGAAGCTTTTTTGATTGCCCTGAATATCTTGTCGCGATTATTTATGTTTGCGACAATCGGTGTTATTTTCTCGGCCGGGTAGCTTCGCAGAAGCTCCATATGGAGATTGTAAAGGTCGCTTTCGTTGTAATCGAGAATAACAAGTTTTCTCGGCTGGAAAGTCATCGTTTGCCGGGCAAGTTCCGAACCGATTGAACCGGCCGCGCCGGTTACGAGAACCGTTTTATCTTTGGCGAATCCGCTGATTTTTCCGGTGTCGATTTTTGCCGGGTTCCGGCCCAAAAGGTCTTCAATTTTGATTTCCCGGAAGTCGGTTAGCGTTACCCGGCCGGTTAGAAGTTCATGGGTGTCGGGAATGATTTTTACGTTTTTTACTCCGGCTCCTCGCGCGTATTTTACCGCTTCCCGGATTGTGTTGGCTTCGGCGGCGGCAAGAGC
>CAZUMB010000049.1:0-4049 GCA_964621575.1 uncultured Candidatus Saccharibacteria bacterium | reverse complement strand
AGTGTAGGGAGTTTTTCATTATTTACTCTACCCAGGAACTTGATGTTTTTTTGAACTTCCAATTCGTTGCTTAGATTTTCCAGTTGTTTGCGCTCTTCGCCGTCTCCGGCAAGCGCAAACTCGGCGTTTGGAAACTCTTTTGTTACCAGCGCCACCGCTTTTATTAAAGTTTCAATGTCATAAATCGGTATCAAGCTCCGGAGGGAAACTACGCGTATCGCTCGGCGCTTAGCGCTAAGCGCCGTGCTCTTTGCCGGACAGAACTTTTCCACGTCCGTGCCGAAACGAATGAGGTGGATCTTTTCTCTTTCTGCGCCCAAACCAATAAGCTTTTGGAAGGTGTTCTCGCCGTCGCAGGTATAAGCGTCCGCCCGGCCCACGACGAACATCAAAACGAGCTTCCTTACGAGGCCGCCGAGCAAAACGTCCGAACCCCAGGGAGTAAGAACGGCCGGGTGGAAATCAGCAAGGGCGGCGGCAAGGCCGTAAGTGCCGGCCGAATGAACGTGGAGAATATCCGGTTTGTTTTCTTCAAGAATTTTTTTGATTTGGGAAACGGTTCCGGGCAGGTGGCGAAGAGCAAAGCGGCCGTTTATGTCGGTAAGAGGGGACGGTTTTATTTCGTAAAATTTCGTTTTTGAGACAAGCTCTTCCGCTTCCGGGATGGGTGGCGCGAAAGAAAGCCAAATAATCTCATGGCCTTTGTCGGCAAAGAACTTAATCCATCTAACAGAGTGAATTGAGTTGGCTCCGGCGAGAAACAAGATTTTCATAGTTCACGCGAAGAAAGACCTTACGGCTTTGATAATTTTGTTCTGGTCCGTGGATTTTAACCCTGGATAAATTGGCAGGGACAAAACTTCTCCGGCCGCTTTCTCGCTTTCTGGAAAAGAATTTTTCCCGAGCTTGAGGCACTTGAAAGCCGGTTGGAGATGCAGTGGAAGGGGATAGTGAACCGAAGTGGGAATACCCTTTTTCTCGAGATAGGATTTGAGTTCGTTTCTCCTTGGGGTTCTTATGGTGTATTGATGAAATACATGAGTATACCCCTTTTTGACGACAGGGGGTTTAAGACCGTTTATGTTTCCCAGTTCCTTGGAATAAGCGGCGGCGATTTTTCTTCTCCGGTTGTTCCATTCTTTCAGATAGGGAAGCTTGGCAAGAAGAATCGCCGCTTGGATTTCGTCTAAGCGCGAAGAGAAACCCAGAATTTCATGGTAGTATTTTCTTTTTGAACCGTGGTTCCGGAGCAATCTTATTTTGTCGGCTAGGTATTTATTATTGGTAGTTACCATACCGGCGTCGCCGTAGGCGCCGAGGTTTTTAGTCGGGAAAAAACTAAAACAGCCTGTATCGCCGACGCCGCCGACTGGCCGCCATTTGCCGTTTATTTTTTGTTTCGCGCCGAGTGCTTGAGCGGCATCCTCAATGATTTGCAGTTTGTGTTTTCTCGCTATTTTGACTATCTCGCTCATGTCGGCCATCTGGCCGAAGAGATGGACGGGAATTATCACCTTCGTTTTTTTTGTGATTGCCCGCTCTATTTTTCGGGAGTCGATATTAAAAGTATCAGGGTCGATGTCGACGAAAACGGGCTTGGCACCGCAGTTCGCGATTATTTCGGCGGTGGAAACGAAAGAAAAAGGCGTTGTTATGACTTCATCGCCGCGGCTAATGTTCATGGCTTTCAGTGCGAGGAAAAGAGCGTCCGTACCGGAATTCAAGCCAATGGCGTACTTTGTGTTTGCCAAAGAAGCGATTTTGCTCTCGAGGCGCGCTACTTTGCGCCCGAGTATAAATTTTCCTTTTTGGAGTGTTCCCTCTATTGCTCTGTCGACGGAGCTCTTAACCGCCTTATACTCGCGGGGGAGATTAATGAATTCCATTTATTATCGGAGATCTAAAAGATAATGGTTGGTCGGATGGAGTTTAAATCCGACTCTTTTGTAGAGTTCGTTAGCGGCAACTCTCCGAGGGCTGCTCGTAAGCTCTATCACCTCTACCCCGTTTTCCTTGGCCCATCTTATGAGGTCTAAGACTATTTCTTTTCCGTAACCTTTCCCCCGATAGGTTTCGTCGACAATCATATCTTCAATTACGGCCTGTTTGCGGAGGAGCGTTTGACGTGGGAAAATCCAACCGAAGCCGATAAGCTTGTCGCCGTCGTATTTCTTGCTGATATAGCCGTTTAACTGCGCCGTGTAAATATTAAACTCCTCCACCTTAGTGGAATCATCCAGTTGCTTAACCAGCGCCTTCACCTCTTCGTAGGACAAAACCATTTCCTTCACTTTAGATAAGGCGTTTCTACAGCTCTCGAGAGCAAGATCAATTTCATCGGGAGAGAGCCAGGCTATTTCCGAATTTTCCCCGTTCTGACGAGGTGTTCCGGAGAATTTAACGACATACGTAGAGTCCAAAACGGGAATTTTCGTGTTTTTGTAATAGTACGTCCCGCTGAAATTTCCTATCAACTCGGCTTTCTCAATATCCACCCCGAGTTCTTCTTTAACCTCTCTTTTTAAGGCCTCTTTCGGTTTCTCACCCTCGTTAAGAAATCCACCGACGAAATCCCATTTGCCTTTTTCGGGTTCTTCGGCCCGTTTCACGACCAAAAGTTCCCCGTTTCTTACGCAGATGGCGGTCGCTGTGTTCTTCGGGTTGTTGAATGAGCAGATTTCGCAGTCCATATTTATTTATGAAACTTTTTTGAGAAATTTTGCCGGAACTCCAGCCCAAATTTCACTTGCAGGAACATC
The DNA here is from genome assembly GCA_964621575.1 of uncultured Candidatus Saccharibacteria bacterium. Lineage (GTDB taxonomy): Bacteria > Patescibacteriota > Minisyncoccia > UBA6257 > GWB1-50-10 > CAZGHF01. The sequence continues at coordinate 1,290 of CAZUMB010000049.1, read as the reverse complement.
TTTATTTATTACTGCCCCGGCGCCCACCACCGCGTTCTCGCCGATTGTGACGCCGGCTATTATTATCGCTCCAGCGCCGATTTTCGCGCCGCGTTTCACGAACGTAGGTTTCCAGAAATCCCGTCCCTTCACTTCAAGCTTCGGGTCATTTGTGAATATCACATTGGGCGCTATAAAAACGTTATCTTCAATTGTCACTCCGTCGGGAATAAAAGTGAAAGCTTGAATTTTCACTCTGTTTCCCACTTTTACCCCAGTACCTATCCAGACGTGTGAATGAATCACGCAGTTCGAGCCGATTTCCGCGTCCTCGTGGATGTTTGAAAGTTGAGGGTGGTAAATTTTCGTGTCTTTACCGATCATATGACTTGTACAGTTTCTCTATTAGTTCCATTGACGCCAAGGCTTCTTGAGGTGTTGCGCCGTTGCCGTGTATTAAATCGTAATACACGTGTCTGTGCAAGTTCTCGTATGAAAGATTGTCCTGGGAAGAAAAATTGTAATTTTCTCCGTCGATTTTGAAAACGCGGCGTTGGTTGTTGCGTTTCTCTCCGGTCGAAACCGTGAAATTGCAGGCGTAGTTTTTGCCGGCGACGCGTCCTCGTCCTGTTTTTTCGTCCAGGTACTCAAGAGCTGCTTCCGTGGGAGCCCCGAAGAGATGGATAAGCATATCAAAGTAATGAATGCCTAGATTAATTAAAACACCACCAGAACGCTTGATTTGTCCTTTCCACCCAGCGTAGTATTTCTCGTCACGATAAACTGAAATATCCATTTCGATAATATGTCTGCTGTTCGGATCTAACTTTTTTTCCAACATCTTCACAATAGGATGGTAACGGAGCTGGAGGGCAGTGAAAATATTTGGTTTTTTTGCCAACTCGCGGATGTGCTGTGAATTTATCGCGAGCGGCTTTTCCGACAAAACCGTTTTCCCAGCGTCCAAAGCCATCGTCGCCATTTCGAAGTGAAGATCGTTCGGAGCAAGAATCACAACGCAGTTGGCATCCGTCGTTTTAATCATCTCTTTCCAGGCGTTTTCCCCACGGGCCGTGTTTATCACGTCTCTTATCTTCCCGCCGAGGGTTCGAATAGCTTCAACGTGAGCTGGGAAAATAAATCCTGTTCCGATGATTGAGAATTTCATGATTTATAATACTAATTCAATATTTTTGGCGATTTAATCTTTATAGCATTTTTAGTGTCGACAATGAGCTTTGCATTTTTAACTACCATCTTATAGTCAACGGAAGAATGGTCAGTATGAATAAGAATGCAGTCTACGCTGTC
>CAZUMB010000048.1:0-4116 GCA_964621575.1 uncultured Candidatus Saccharibacteria bacterium | reverse complement strand
CCAAATAGTTGAGGCCGTAATAAAAAGCCGCGATAATCGGGGCGATGAAAATTATATTGCTCCAAGCGGCCGGGTGTTGGGTTAGGCTTATCATCAATAATTACCACAAATTCGAAAGCGTGTACTCTTTAAACTGATTCATGACCTCTTTCGTGATTGCCCCAACCTCGCCGTTTCCGACCGGTTCGCCGTCAATTGAGGTAATCGGTGTTATTTCTTTTCCGCTGGCGGTCAGAAACGCTTCGTTTGCGCCTAATAATTCGTTGAGGGTGAAATCTCTGATTTCTATTGGAATGTTTAATTTTAAAACTTTCAGCAAAACCGCTCGTGTAATGCCCGCCAAAATATTTGTTTTAGGGGTTAGTAATTTATCGTTGATAACGGCAAAAACATTGCTGTTTGAGCCCTCGAACACCTGAGTGTCGGAATAATAAACGGGCTCAACCGCGCCTATTGTTTTCGCTCGTTGCGTCTGCTTTACCCCTTCAATATAGTTATTGGATTTTGCCGCGAAATTATAACGTTCATGTTTTACGGCAACAACGCCGACTCCTTTTTCGTAACGTTCTCTTGAATATTGAACCGCGGGGTCTATTAATATCATGATAGTCGGATTTTCCGCCGGGAGCATGGTGTTTGAAACCCCGCCCGAAACTATTATCTTGATAAATTTTTCCTCCTCGGTTTTATTCGCTTCAAGCGTTTCCAAGACCCATTTTTGCACTTGTTCTTTACTCCACGGCATTTGCAGACCGATCAAGTTGGCTGAATTGAAGAGCCGGTCAATATGTTCTCGGAGTTTGAAAGGGCGGTGATAAGGATAGGTTTTTAAAAAATCGAAAACGGCATATCCGCGGGAGAAACCGATGTCGCGGGGAGAAACGGTAAGCCGCTCTTCCGGTACAAACTTGCCGTTTAGGAAATGTATTTTATCGTTCATGGGATTATTTCAATATTTAAAGCACGTGAAGCTTTTTTCAGTGTAGTGCCCGGGGTGGGACTTGCCGCCCAAATTTCATTTGGGCGAGCCTTGCCCCGATTGCCCGCTTCGCTCTCGCGAAGGCGAGGCGAGAAATCGGGGCGGGAACCCACTTAGAATTCTTTTGATATTACGTCTTCCAGCACCGCTTTTCCAGTAAATTTCTCTTTTCTTAGCTTTTTCTTTAGTTAAATCAACTTCTGTATAAAGAACCCGCCACGGTAAATAATATTTCGTTGCTCTTACTCTACCACCATTATGGTGTTTCAGTCTCTCATCTAAATTAGCGGTGTAGCCAACATAAGTTTTCGGCGTTTTTAAACTGTAAAGTATGTAGAGCTTGAACGACACTGTGCCTGGGGTGGGACTTGAACCCACATGTCCTTTCGGACAACCGATTTTAAGTCGGTTCTGTATACCTAATTCCAGCACCCAGGCATATTAAATTTTGGAGGTCCGGGGGAGAATCGAACTCCCGTATATTTCTTTTGCAGAGAAACGCCTTACCACTTGGCTACCGGACCGAATCTATTTCAAAAACCAGTTTCGGCACAATTCTCAACCTCGTTTTTTTGAGAAGTCGGTGCTGTAACTCCCTCTTTTTACTCTCAAGCGTCTCCAAAACTTCCGGCACTTTCTCCTCGGGAATGATGCCGATTCTCACTTTAGCTTGCAATAAATCGGAGGAAACTTCAACCGAGGTGATGGTCACGAGCGCGCCGCCGAATTCAAGGTCGCGGAGAAAAAGATTATTCAATTCGTGTTCCAGAACGCTGGCGATTTTCGGCCCGCGAAAAAACCTCATCTAAAAATAAGGCGGTGGCCGGCTTTTATCTCGGCGCTCGTTTCGACTAAAAGTCCCGCTTCCACTCCCTCTTCAACGAGCGGAATATCTTTCTTGCCTGACTGGGGATTCACAACTTTACCGCTGCCGATTACCGAGTCGCCTTCCACGATTTCAAAACTGTCGCGGTTTCGGATGGGACCGCCAGCGATTCGGCCGCCCACCACCTGCTTTCCGTTTTTCAGCTTCCCGAAAGTCGCCAGTATCTCAATCGCCGCTTTTTCCGACCCCGTTTTTTTGTCGAGATACTCCTTAAGATTTTTTTCGAGGTCGTAGATTATATCCGAGGTCATAATGACGAGGTTCTGCATCTTGGCCGTATTTTCCGCCACCTTGTCGGTCTTGACGCGGAAGCCGAGGATGATGGCGCCGGTCGAAGCGGCAAGCTTGATGTCGCTCTCGTGGATATCGCCCGGGCTTTTGTCGACGACTCTCACATCATCCGCTCCAATCGTCTTTTCGATGACGTGCGAGAGTGCCTCAAGCGAGCCGGTTTCGTTGGCTTTCAAAATAACTTTCAGGCCGGTTTTTTCGGAGCCGGTTTTTCCCGCCGCGCTTTTACCGGCGACCGCCTTCTTCGTAACCGCGGCCGGGTTTTCGAAAAACTCTTCGCCGATCTCGGGAGCGTTTTGAAATCCCAGGATGACCGCCGGGGCGCTCGGTTCAAGTTCCGCAACTTCGTTCCCCCGGAAATCTTCGAGAATTTTTATTTTCCCCGCGGCACTCGGCGTGTGGATTTCACTGCCTTTTTTCAGTATCCCGTCGGTGACGATAACGCCGACGGTAAGGCCTCTTCTCGGGTCGGGCCGGACGGTGAGGACGGCGCCTTTAGCCGGCACCGCCGGGTCAAAGGTGAAACTTTCGAGTTCCGCCGCAAGGAGAATAAGATCCAAAAGTTCTTTTATGCCCTCCCCGGTTTTGGCCGATACGAGTTCCACCGAAACGTTGCCGCCCATTCCTTCAAGGGGGACGCCGGTTTTGCCAAGCTCCTGTTTTGTTCGCTCAACGTCGGCGTTGCGCTTATCGATTTTGTTTATGGCGACGAGATACGGCATTTCCTCTTTGCGGATATACTTTAAAGCGTCTTCGGTCTGGGGCTTGACGCCTTCGTCGGCGGCAATGACAAGTATTGCGATGTCGGCGATTTTCGCACCGCGCTCCCGCATTTTGGAGAAGGCCTCGTGGCCGGGCGTGTCGAGAAAAGTGATTTTCTTGCCGCCATAGACGATTTCGTAGGCGCCAATCGACTGGGTAATGCCGCCGGCCTCTCCCTCGACGACGTTCGTTTTCCGGATGTGGTCGAGGAGCGCCGTCTTCCCGTGGTCAACGTGGCCCATCACGACGACGATGGGCGGTCGTGTTACTGAATTTTGTTTATTTGGAGCCATGGAAGTATTTGTAAAGTTAACAGAGAAATGGTATAAAAACAAGGAATTCCGTCGCCCGGCGGGCAGGGAGAGGTGGCTGAGTGGTCGAAAGCAGCGCACTGCTAATGCGTTAAGGCAGAAATGCCTTCGTGGGTTCGAATCCCACCCTCTCCGCCGGTGTTATTTTTACAATCCCAGCGGGATTGCAAAAAGAACACTTACGAATATAGAGTGGGATGAGAAGGGAACCCGAGCGCATGCGGGGCATGATGAAGCGAGGGTCCCGGGTTCCGAAGGAGCCCCGCTTTAGCGGGGCGGGTGAGGAAGAATCCCACCCTCTCCGCCGGAGCTTCGGCTCCCATCGTCTAATGGTCAGGACATCGGCTTTTCAAGCCGGCAACCGGGGTTCGACTCCCCGTGGGAGCACTAAAATGCCGAGGAAAATAAAAAAAGAGAACAAAGAAGACCCGGAGGCGATAAACTGGCGGGCCGCCGAATATCAATACGTTCAAAAAGACGTCGGCTGGTACCTTTTGGTCGGTTTGGTCGCTCTCGTTCTCATCATTCTTTCTCTTCTTTGGGGAAACTTTTTCTTCGCCGTTTTCATTCTCATCGCCGCAGCGACGATAATGTTTTTCGCAAAGCGGCGTCCCCGGGTTTTTAATTTCAAGATCACCGATAAGGGAGTTGCGATAGGGGAAAACATTTTCTATGATTATGAACACCTTGACGGTTTTGCAGTCCGGGAGCGCCCGGAAAAGCTCGACGAAATCATTTTGAAGAGAAAGTCGGTTCTCAATCCCTACGTGAAGGTTCCGATTGACTCGGTCCTTGCCGGCAAAGCGAAAAACGTTCTCGCCGGGAAACTTCCCGCGGTCGAGTACGAAGAATCGCTCCGGTTCTGCGTATCGTGCGTGCCCTGGCGC
>CAZUMB010000047.1:0-4283 GCA_964621575.1 uncultured Candidatus Saccharibacteria bacterium | reverse complement strand
CACTCTCGACGGGACGTCGAATAAATCAAAGCTCGGCGGCAATCTCATTCTCGGCTTGTCGCTTGCTTTCGCCCGGGCTCTCGGAGCCGAGCGCGGTTTGGGGCTTTGGCAAATATTAAAGGAAGAATTCTTTTCCGCCTCAGCGGTGGACAGGCCCGCCGACGAGGCGGGGCCGAGGATTTTTTCCAATTTCATCGAGGGCGGAGTGCACGCCAAGGCCAACTTGGCAATTCAGGAATTTATGGTCGTTGCCGAGACGAAGGGGAACGCGGCCGAGACCTGCCGCAAGCTCCTTAATTTTTACCAGTCGGTGGGGCAGACGCTCAGGGAAAAACATGGTTTGTCCGTTCTCAAGCTCGGCGATGAGAGCGGGTATTCGCTTGATTTCCCGAATAATTTCGAGCCGATTGAATTTCTTGCCGGAGAAATAGAAAAGAACGATCTGGCCGGTGAATTTTCCATCGGACTTGACGCCGCCGCCTCGAGCTTCTACGAAGGCGGCCGGTACGATTTCGAGGGAAAGAAACTGACCTCAAGCGAACTTGAAGGCGTTTACGCCGATTATTTCAGAAAAGTGCCGCTTCTCCAGTCAATCGAAGACCCGTTTTACGAGAAAGACGAGGCGGCTTTCTTGGGATTCCTCGCGGCTTGGGGCGGGCGGAAGCTTGTAATCGGCGACGACCTTACGGTTACCGACCCGAAGCTCATCGGGGCGGCGGCCGGAAAGACGATAAACGGCGTTATCATAAAACCCAACCAAATCGGCACCGTTTCCGAAACCTGCGCGGCGATGAACACCGCGTATGAAAATGGCCTAAAATGCATCGTTTCCCATCGCTCCGGCGAGACGGCGGATCCCTTTCTTATTCATTTTGCGAAAGCGGGGAATGTCTACGGCGTAAAAATCGGCGCCCCGGCCGGCAGCCGCCTGCCGCGGTTTGAAGAGCTCGTCCGTTTGTATTCCTAAAGGTCCAAAAAATGACGGCGATTGTTGTATAATGTCCAGTATGAAGTTTTTTAGGATTTTTTTGCTCTTGGCTTTCGTTTCGGCCGCCGCTTTCGGTTTTACGGTAATAATGAGCGGTCCCGCCCACTGCTTGGTTTCTTTGATGAAAGGCGGAGTTTGTCCGGAAGGTCTTTTTGGTTTCGTTTCTTTCCACCTCGGCTTTTTCAGGAATATCTCGAGCGCCATTTTCGATAATTTGGGGATTCTCGCTTTATTTCTCGTCATCGGTTTTATTTCTTTCGCCTCCGCCGGCCTCAAGAAACTTTTTCTCGTTGTGCCGTCTTTTGCCGGTTCGCCGGGCGGCGGCAATGCAGCCTCGCCCTCGGAAAGAAAGACGAGAAAGTGGCTCTCGCTTTTGGAAACGAGCCCGACTTCTATTCCGGCGCGCTGAAAAACCGGCTTTTGAAATCCGGCTTGGCGCGCTTCTTCGGCCCCAAAACGGGGTCTTTTCGATTTGATTGAGAGTTAACATCCATGAATCCCGTTAGAAGTCCTCGGCATAAAAATTCCAATGGAATTTTTACGCTCGGTACTAGCGGGAACAAGTCAAACCAGCCATTATTCACAAATATAACAAGGTCAGGTCTAAACAAAAACGTACTTCTAACGGGATGAAAAAGAAAAACAAATCGTCGATAATCATTCCGATTATTCTTGCCGTCGCCCTCCTCGGCGTTTTCCTCTTCTTCCGTTTTGCCGGCGGCGGCCGGGAATTTCTCGGGAACGCCCCCGGTGCCGGAAAATTGCTTCTGCCGCTCGTTGCCGTCGCGGCCGTGATCGATTCCGTTAATCCCTGCGCCTTCTCGGTTTTGCTCCTTACGATAGCTTTCCTCTTCAGCGTCGGTAAACTGCGCACGGGGATACTGAAAATCGGCACAAGCTACATTCTCGGGCTTTTCATCGTCTACATTCTCATCGGCTTGGGAATTCTCCGGACTCTTTACCTCTTCAACACGCCGAACTTCATGGCCAAAGTCGGAGCCGTTCTTCTTATCGTCCTTGGCGCGATAAACATCGTTAACAAGTTTTTCCCGCGGTTTCCGATAAAGCTGAAAATTCCGAATGCCGCTCATCACAAAATCGCCGCGCTTATGGAGCGGGCCTCGGTGCCGACCGCTTTTGTTCTCGGGATGTTTGTGGGCTTGTTCGAATTTCCCTGCACCGGCGGGCCTTACTTTTTCGTTTTGGGGCTTCTCCACGATTCGGCCACCTATGCCTCCGGTTTGGGTTATCTTCTCCTCTACAACCTGATTTTTGTTCTGCCGCTTGTCATTGTTCTTCTCATTGCCGCAAACGAAACCTTGCTCGCGAAAGTCCAGGGCTGGCAGAAAGACGAAAAGAAAGACACGCGTTTGTACGGGGGGGTCGCGATGATTATTCTCGGCTTCCTCATATTCCTTGTCTGAACAAAAATAGTTAAAATAAAAACATGTCTATCATTATTGTTTCGGTCTCAATATTGGTCATTACGGTCCTCGTTTGGCTCGCCAACAAAATCCTGCCGTTCCGGATTTGCCCCATCTGCGCCGGCGTCTCCGGCACTTGGTTTCTGTCACTTGTCGGGATTCTTTTGGGTTGGTTATCGCTTGCCAATTACCATTTGCTAATAGCCGTCTTAATGGGTGGCACCGTGGTCGGCACGGCCTATCAGGGCGAGAAGAGAATGAACATTAAGCCGGAAAATTTCCTGAAGTTCCGGACGGCCATCATCGTTCCCGGTTTCATTCTCGTTTATTTCGCTCTTATGAACGTAAGCTGGCTCGCTCTTGCTGTTGAGGCGGCGGTTCTTGTGGCGGTTACCTATCTTTACTTCATTCTGCCGGCGGGCGGGAGAATTCCGCCTGCCCGGGACAAAGGGAGAGTTGCCGAATTGGAGGAGAGAATGAAAAACTGCTGCTAAGTATGAAGAAGAACGCCTTTTGGGTACTGGTTTTGGTTATCATGATTAGCGCAATCGCCGTTTTGGTTTTCAAGTCCGGCAGCGGGGCCGGTTCCGAGCTTACCGCTTTCACCCAATGTCTCGCCGAGGAAAACATCGTGATGTACGGGGCGCGGTCCTGCTCCTGGTGTCAAAAGGAAAAAGTCAATTTTGGCAACGCTTTTGAGTACGTGCCTTATGTGGATTGTTCCGACGAACCCCAGAAATGCATAGCGGCGGGTATTCAATATACGCCGACTTGGGTTTTCCCCGATGGAAAAGAACTTATCGGCTATCAGGGTCTGGAAAAACTCTCTCTGGAGAGCGGCTGCCCGCTTCGCCCGGAGCAAAGCGAGGCGAGCCCGCTCCCTTAACGCTTTACCCCGTTAGAGGTTATTTTATCAACAAGGTGACCTCTAACGGGGTTTACTTTTTCGCCGGTGCTCCCTATAATTTGGGAACCATGCGCGGAGAATTTTGGCTTTTTCTTCTTTTCGGGATAATCGTTCTCATTTTGGGATTCGGCGGCGTTCTCGGCGGCTAAAAAAGCATGTTCAACGGTGTGCGGAAAAAAAATATTTTCAACCCCGGTTCGCCGGAGCCCTTTCGGCTTTCGCGGAGCAAAATAGAGCTATTTTTGGAATGTCCCCGCTGTTTTTATCTCGACCGCCGCTTGGGCATCGGCCGCCCGCCCGGTTTTCCTTTCACCCTGAACGCGGCGGTGGACTATCTTCTGAAAAAAGAATTTGATGTTCACCGGGCGGCGGGCTCAGCCCATCCTCTCATGAAGGCCTATGGGATAGAAGCCGTTCCTTTTGCCCACGAGAAGATTAACGAGTGGCGGGAAAATTTCAAAGGCGTGGGGTTTCTTCACCGGCCGACCAATCTTTTCATTCACGGCGCGGTTGACGACGTCTGGATTAACGGTAAAAAAGAACTGATTGTCGTCGATTACAAGGCGACGAGCACGAACGGCAAAATCACGCTCGATGCCGAATACCGCCAGTCTTACAAACGGCAGATGGAAATTTACCAGTGGCTCCTCCGCCAGAACGGATTCAAAGTTTCGCCGACTGGCTACTTCGTTTACGCAAACGGCGACAAGGACAAAAAGGCCTTCGACGGCAAGCTGGAATTCAAGGTGGAGATTATTCCTTACAAAGGGAACGACGCTTGGGTTGAGGGAGCGATTTTTGATGCCCACAAATGTATGTCGGGGGATTTGCCCTCATCTTCGCCAACTTGCGAATACTGCCCCTACCGTGAAGCCGCCGGGAAGTACGAGAGTAGTTGACAACGCATATGTATTTGGTATACTTTAATCAAATGAACATTCGATACAGAACATCGGTTTGGTGG
>CAZUMB010000046.1:0-4554 GCA_964621575.1 uncultured Candidatus Saccharibacteria bacterium | reverse complement strand
AAGGACATCGGGACAGGTGCTGCATGGTTGCCGTCAGCATGTGCCGTGAGACGCTCCCTTAAATGGGGTAACATGCGCAACCCCTGCCGTCAGTTACAAGTGTCTGACGGAACTGCCGTCTTATAGGCGGAGGAAGGCGGGGATGACGTCAAATCAGCATGGCCCTTTGATGCCCTGGGCGACACACATGCTACAATGGCCACTATAACGGGCCGCGAAGTCGCAAGACCGAGCTAATCTCTTAAAGGTGGCCCCAGTTCGGATTGGGGTCTGCAACTCGACCCCATGAAGTAGGAATCGCTAGTAATCGCGGATCATTAGGCCGCGGTGAATACGTTCTCGAGTCCTGTACTCACAAGAACCGCGCGCAGCAGCTAAATTATTCCCGACGTTGCAGTCGGGACTCCGACCCCGCTAAGCGGGCGTTGGAGCTAAGTGGTTTAAATCCACTCCCTCAGTGCGTCTACTGAGGCGTAGCCAAAAGATAGTTAATTATCGCGAGGTAATTAGCGGAGGATCTGGAGGCAAAAGACAGCCCGAGTAATATAAAGAGCTAGCCGACCCGTTATTGGCGGTGAGGATGGGGAAGGCCCGACAACGGCTCACTTGGGATGCCTGGAACAGAAGATTTAGTAACCTGTGGAGATCTGATATTGTTCTTGACGCAGCGTCAAGGTATAGTGGAATTAACGCAATATCAGAAGTCAGCTGGGTTATAGTACCCGCCCACATCTAAAGAAGTTGTGGCGGGAAAGGACCCACTCTAAAGCAAATGCTTACTCCGGATTACATCGTAGGTTTGGTAGACGGTGAAGGAAGTTTCACGGTTTACGTTCGCAATCCTGACGAGAATAAGTCGGTCAAGAGGCGGGTAAAAGCCGAACCAAGATTTTACTTAAAGCTCATAGCGAAGGATAAAAACATTCTTCATGAACTAAAGAATTTCTTCGGTTGTGGTAGTGTCTACTACCAAAAAGACACCCGTCGCAATCATCAAGATTGTTACCGTTACGAAGTAGCCAATCGGGAAGATTTACGGAAGATAATCATTCCTTTCTTTACGAAGAACCAACTTCGGTTAGCGTCAAAGAAAAAAGATTTCCTGATTTTCCGTAGACTCATGGAGATGATTGCCGAAAACCAACACTTAAGCTCTAAAGGTTTAAAAAAGATGTATGAGGTTAAGCGGGGAATGCATTAGAGCTCGCCGTATGCGGGAAATCCGCTCGTACGGTGGGAACATCAATTCTTAATTCCAAAGAAGATAATCGCCCGTCACACCAAGGGAGCCGGGAATACCTGAAACCCAGCCTAGCTGGGCAAGGGCAAGCTCGGTAACACGGGTGAAGTCGTAACAAGGCACGCGTAGCGGAAGCTGTGCGTGGACCAATTAAATTAGTTTTCAAAACGAAAACTAGCGTCGGTTCCGCCTCATCGGCGGAGGGTGTTGGCCGTGGAGCCCAAAGTCACGGCTCCCGCCTCAACGGCGGGTAAGATTGGGACAACTTAAAAAACTTTCAAAATGTTATAATGTTTCCAACATGGCAGATTCCCCCAAAAAGACAATTCTTCTCGTTGAAGACGAACCTCTTCTTGCCAATCTCCTGAAACAACGGTTGGAAAAAGAGAGTTTCGCTATTTTTCACGCGCCCGACGGCGAGGAAGCGTTGAAGGCGATGAAAACCCTCCAACCGGACCTGATTCTTCTGGATATAATTCTCCCGAAGGTTTCCGGTTTTGAGTTTATGGAGCGGTTGAAAAACGACCCGGCATTCGGCAAGGCGCCGATAGTCATCATTTCCAATCTCGGTCAGGAGAGCGATGTTGAAAAGGGGAAGGTGCTGGGCGCCATCGGTTATTTCGTCAAGGCCAAGATGTCGATTGAGGACTTAGTCAAAAGAGTCAAGTCTTTTCTGAACTAGCGGCCATAATTCGGTTGTGGATAAGTCGGATTTCGGAAAAAGCCAGGTGCTATAATTATTAATAAGATGCCGAAAGGAAAAGGATTCACCCTTATCGAACTTCTTGTCGTTATCGCCATTCTCGCGGTTCTTGCCACCGCCGTCATTTTGGTCATTAATCCGGCCGAACTTGTCAAGCAGGCAAGGGATTCCACCCGCATTTCCGACCTTGCGGCCTTGAGCAGCGCCGTTTCCCTGTATCTGGCCGATGTTGCCACTCCCGGTTTGGGGGGGATAGACGGAGCTGCCTGTGCCGGAATTACCGAAACCTGCACGTCAGGGGCTTCCGGACGACGGAGCGGCGGAGGCGTTTGCACGGAAAATGCCACCACGACCGTCGAGGGACGGGGCTGGATAACCGTTGACCTGGCGCAAATTTCCTCCGGTTCGCCTCTTGCCCGATTGCCGCTTGACCCGAACAACAGTTCGACGAACTGCGGCAACGGAGCGGAGGCCTGCTTTTACACGTTCATTTGCAATCTAACGGGTTACGAAATAAGCGCCGCGATGGAGAGCACCAAGTTCGCGAGCGGTGGCGGGAGCGATGTTGAGTCCAATTCCAAAGATGGCGGCGACAACGCCAATGCCTATGAGGTGGGCAATGACCTCGATTTGTAATTTGTTATAAGATAAAGGTCTGAAAATATTTGAATATTATATGAGAGGCTTTACCCTCATCGAACTTCTTGTCGTTATCGCCATTCTCGCGGTTCTTGCCACCGCCGTCATTTTGGTCATCAATCCGGCCCAGCTCTTAAGACAAGCGCGGGATTCTACCCGAACGTCGGACCTCGCGGCCATAAACAACGCAGTGAGTTTCTATCTCGCCGATGTTTTGACTCCCGGCCTCGGCGGGGCGGGGGGCGCTGCTTGCGCCGCTGCGACCGAAACCTGCACTTCTTCAAGCACGGTTGCGAGGGATACCGGCGGCGGAGCGTGTGATACGCACAGCACGTCAACCGCCGTTGACGGCACCGGCTGGGTAACGGTTGATTTGGTTGACATTTCCTCCGGCTCGCCGCTCGCCCGGCTGCCGATGGACCCTAACAACGGCTCAACGAACTGCGGCGCCGACGACGAGGCCTGTTACTATTCTTTCATCTGCAGCGGTACTAATTACGAAATTAACGCCACGATGGAGAGCACCAAGTTCGCGAGCGGCGGCGGGAGCGATGTTGAGTCCAACACCAAGGACGGCGGCGACAACGACAATCTCTACGAAGTAGGCAACGACCTCGATATATAATTAGGTAATGGCTTTATTCGGCTGGTTTTCTTTGGCGGTTTTGTTTGCCGCTTTTATTTTTCAGGTAGCGTCTTATAAGTCCTATAAGTCCTATAAGATCTATAAGCTGACTTTTTGGCTCTCCGTTTCCGCCGTTTTTCTTTTTTACCTCTATTTGGTTTATTCCCGGTATCTCGGTTGGAGTACCGGGGGCGGGGTGAGCAAGTTTTTAGTTCCGCCTTATAACGGCATTTCCTACGTTTTCGGTTACGAGCTTTTCAGGTTTCTGATGTATTACTTGGTTGCCCTCGTTGCCGCCCTTGCGTTTCTCGTTTCCGCCCGCCGCTTGAACCGCCGGTTCAAAGAAAAATTTTTTGAAAATCAAGAGCCCTACTTGGGGGCGCTTTCCATTTTTCTGCTCGGCTACCCCGGTTGGGGTTACGCCTGGATTTATTATGTCGTCGCCGTTTTGGCGCTCGCCGTTTTAGGGTCGTTAGTCGTTAGTCATCTATTAAAGAAAAACGAGCGCTTTTCTTTGTATTGGTTATGGCTGCCGGTAGCGATATTGGTTATACTAATAAAAGAGTTTTTAGTTGTTAGTTCTTAGTTGTTAGCGGGCGCATCTCGGTCTTTCTAAAAACTAGAACCTAAAAACTATAAACTAATTTATGCTTACCCTTCCTTCGGATAAGTTAAAGGATATTCTCATAAAGCAGGGACTCATCAGTCCGGAAACTTTTGATACGCTGGATAACGAAGCCAAAAGAAAAAGGCAGAACCTGACGGACGTTTTGGTTTCCCAAGGTATTATCAACAAGGAATATCTTTATCTGCTTTTCGCCAAATCCTTGGGCGTCGAGCGGGTGAATTTGGGAGCCGTCAAAATCGACGAGAGCGCTCTTCATTCTTTATCGGAGGATACGGCAAGGAGTCGGCGGGCGATTATCTTCGGTCGGGAAGCGGACGGAGCTTTTCAGGTTGCGATGGAAGACCCGACTAATCTCGAGACGATTGATTTTCTCCAGCTCCGCCTTGGCGGACCGATAAAGCCCTATCTTGCAACCGACGATGACTTGAACCGGGGTTTTTCTCTCTACGAGGCCAAGCTTACCAAGGATTTCAAGAAAATAATTGAGGAGAGCATTCGGGAGTCGCTCCGAAGCAAGGCCAAGGGCGACTTGGAAGAAGCGGCAGCCGATCTGCCGATTGTCGCCATCGTTGATAATCTTCTTGCTTATGCCTATTCGTCGCGGGCTTCCGACATTCATTTTGAGGTTTTGGACGACGTTATTTTGATTCGTTACCGGGTTGACGGCGTTCTTCACGAAGTTATCAGAATTTCGAAAGAAATTAATCAGGCCGTCGTCC
>CAZUMB010000045.1:0-4831 GCA_964621575.1 uncultured Candidatus Saccharibacteria bacterium | reverse complement strand
TTTTCCTCCGCCGCCCGCTTGAAACTCTCGCTTAACAAATCCACACTTTCCCGGCCGCGCCAGGTATCAAACGCCCGCCAGGCGATAAACCCCGTGAGCAAAACGAAAAGCGCCAAAAAGGCGCCAAGAACAACCCAAAATGCTTTTCTCTTTTTGCCCCCACCGGCCGCCTCCGGCGGCTTCTTCTCCTCCCCGCCAATGGTGTTTTCCGTGTCCATAAATAAAAACCGCACCCCGAAAACGCCCGAGGTGCTCTTTGATTTAATTCAAACAGATTCCCCACATCATAACAACCCGCACTTATCCCCACCCCAATATTAGGGTTTCGCAAACCCTAATATTGTAAAATAACAATACCATGACAAGACCAATAATCTCCCCCGACCGCATCTACCATGTGGTGAGCAGAGGAGTTGATGGAAGAAATATATTCTTAGATAAGGAAGATTATTTCCGGTTCATCCACAATCTTTTTGAGTTTAACAATAAAAATCTCCTGCCAAGCAATACCTATAACTTTGGTAGGGCTAACTCTTCGGGTTTGCGAAACCCTAATATTGGCGAGGGGAAAAGAAAACCACGCACCCTTCTCGTCGAAATTTTAGTCTTCTGTCTCATGAAAAACCATTACCACTTACTGCTTAGACCCTTTTCGGAGCGAGGCCTCCCGTTCTTCATGAAACGGTTAAATACCGGCTATGCAAACTATTTCAATAACAAATACGAAAGAAAGGGGACATTATTCCAGGGACGGTATAAACTAATCGCCGTTACCAATGATCCTCACTTCGTTCATCTTCCCTACTACATCCACGCCAACCCCCTCGACCTTATAATGCCGAGTTGGCGGGAAAAAGAAATCAAAAATTATAAAAAAGCGATGGAGTTTCTCGAAAATTACAGGTGGAGCAGTTACCCGGACTACATCGGCAAGAAAAATTTTCCGTCGGTGACACAGAGAGAATTCTTAACGGAATTTCTCGGCGGGCCGGAGCGATACAAAAAAGACACCGTTAAGTGGCTAAAAGAAATGAATATAGAAAAAGTCGGAGATTTTGTTCTTGAATGACCGCAACTAAACTAAGAGGGGTAAATATTAGGGTTTGCGAAACCCTAATATTTGGTTAGCGGCGTTTTTTGCGGAGGAAGGCGGGGATGTCCCATTCGGATTTCTCCGCCAAAGCGGGCTTCTTTTTCTTGTCCCCTTTCTCCCCCGAAGGGGCTCCTTCGGAGCGGCTGGACGATTCCTCTCCTTCCGGAACTTCCTTCTTTTCCTTTTCGACGGCTTTCAATTCGTGGGACGTGAAAAGCGAAGGCAAGTCGCGGCCGAACCGCCCGCCGCCAAGCAACCCGTTGAAACCGGCGGCGATTACCGTCACTTTCAAGCTCTTGTCCTTCAGAGTGCGGTCGTAATAGGCGCCGAAGATAATTTTGGCGTTCGCATCGAGGTTGGCGACGATGGCCTTGGCCGCGTCGTTAATCTCGGACATTTTTATGTCGCGGCCGCCGGCGACGGCAAAAAGAACGCGTTTCGCCCCGTCAACGGGCGTTTCAAGAAGCGGCGAGTTTACCGCATTCTCCACCGCCTTCATGCTCCGGTCGGCGCCCGAGGCGATGCCGATGCCGATCAGAGCGGGACCGGCGTCTTTAACGGTCGCCTTAATGTCGGCAAAGTCAACGTTGATGATGCCGGGGGCATTCACGATCTCCGCCACCGCTTTTACGGCCTGTTCCAAAACGGAGTCAACAAAACCGAAGGCCTTGGCAACGGAAGTGTCCTTATTGATGATAGTAAAAATGCGGTCGTTCGGGATGACAACGAGCGCGTCAACTTTGTCGCGGACGTTCGAGAGGCCCTCCTGGGCAATGCGCGTCCGCTCCGAGCCCTCGAAAGAAAACGGCTTGGTGACGATGGCGACCGTCAAAATCCCTTTCTCCCGGGCGACTTCGGAAATTATCGGCACCGCCCCGGTGCCCGTCCCGCCGCCGAAACCGGCGGTGACGAAAACAATGTCCGTCCCGTCGAGCGCCTCCATTATTTCGGAGCGGCTTTCCTCCGCCGCCTGTTTGCCTATTTCCGGGTTCATTCCCGCCCCCAAGCCGCGGGTCAGGGCCTTGCCGATGTAAATCTTGTGATGAGCGGAAGCGTGATTCAAATCCTGGGCGTCGGTGTTTATCGCCAAAAACTCGACGCCGCGGAGCCGGGCACCCTCCATCATGCGCGTGACGGCGTTGCCGCCGCCGCCGCCGACGCCGACGACTTTAATGCGGGTGATGCCCGATTTTTTTCGCGAAACAACCGGTTTGGGTCTCGCTGAAACAGGTTTCACCGCGCGCCTTCTTTTTTTGTTTCTTTTTCTTTTCGACATACGTCTACGGCATTAAATTGCGGAAAAATTTTCTAAAACCGCCACCGCCGCCCTCTTTGTGATTTTCTTCCTGCGACCAGAGAACGAGGCCGACGGCGGTCGCGAACTCCGGGTCGTCTAAAATTTCCTGATGGGCCGGATTCAAAATTTCGAAACCGCTCAAGTCCGGAAAACCGACCTGGACCGGCAATTTCAGCTCCCGCCTCGCAAGCTCGGCCATGCCAGCGAGCTTTACCCCGCCGCCGGTGATGACCGCGCCGCCGGGCAGTTCGCCGTAGCGGCCGACGGATTTCAGTTCATTATTGACGAGGTCCAAAATTTCCGCAAGCCGGACTTCGATGATTTCGGAGATGAATTTCTTGGAAATGTCGCCGGAGTTGGAACGGTCGAACTCGGCGAGGTTCACCGAATCGCGCCGGGAAATTTCCCGAGCCACGGCGAAACCGTAGGTCAGCTTTATCTTCTCGGCGGCCTCAACCGAGGTTTTCAGGCCGATGGCGATGTCGTTCGTCACGTGGCCCACCCCGACAGGCAGGGTTTTCGCGTGAAGCACCTTGTTTTCCTCAAAAACGGCGAGCGAGGTGGAACCGAAACCGAAATCAACGAGCAGGGCCCCCAAATCCTTTTGCTTTTTGGAAAGAACGGCCCGGGCGGCGGCAAGGGGGTTGTAAATAAGGCCTCCGACCTTCATTCCCACCCGCTCCAGGGTCTTTACGAGAAGATTGACTTGGGGAGCGAAAGCTTCAACGATAAGCGTCGAGGCCTCAAGCCGGTTGCCGGTCATGCCAAGCGGATTCTGGATGTCCCCCACCTCATCAACGATGAATTCGCGGGCAATATTGTGAAGAATGAGGTAATTCGGCGTCAGACGAATGGCCCGCGAACTTTGCAGGGCCCGTTCAATGTCGTCTTCCTGAATTTCCTGGTCGGCACGGGAGACAACGACAACGCCCCGCGAAGGACGGGGCTTGATGTGTTCGCCGTTCACGTTCACGAAAACATCGGCAGTGGCGCGCTTTGAAATTTTCTGGAGATCGACGGTCATCTCCCGGAAAACCCGTGTCGCATCTTCAACGTCGACAAGCATCGCCCGGCGGAGACCAACCGACGGACGGTGGACGGCGGCAAGCACCGAAAGGGTGCCGTCCTTTTTTTCTTCGGCGACGACACACTTTATGCTCGCCGAACCTATATCCAAGCTGGTGACGATTCTAGACATCTTGGCAGATTTTCTCCTCCAGTTTCTCCATTTTCATCCTATCACCTTCCCGGGAGTGTGAAAAGCCCAAAAGATGGAGAGTGCCGTGGACGGCGAGCCGGCCGAGCTCCCCGCCTCTTGCCCGGACAAAGTCGGGGGCGAGATAAATCTCGCCTAATGGCTGAAGACGAGTTTCCGGATGAGGAAATCCCTTTAATTCACAAAAAGAGAGAATGCTCGTAACCTTGTCCTTTTCCCGAAAACGGCGATTCAGGGCTTTCATTTCCCCGTCGCCAATGAGATTAATCTCAAGCGAAACGTTATCTTTGCCTAAAAAAACCAAGGCGGTTCGGGCCGCCTTCTTCACCTCCTTTTCGAATTTTCCAAACTTTTTTTGCCGGCTTAGGACAATGACCCTTATCACGAAAATTTCTTCTGAATGGCTTCTTTTACCCGGTCGCCGCTTGCCTGACCGGTCGTTTTCTTCATCGCCGCCCCCATGACCTTGCCGAAATCGGCCGGGCCCGAAGGCGACATTTCGGCGAAAACCTCGTCCACGATTTTCCCGAGTTCTTCGTCGGACATCTCGGCCGGCAAATACTCCTCGATTATCTTAAGTTCCTCTTTTTCTCTGGCTGACAAATCGGCCCGGCCGCCTTTGTCGTAAAGTTCCGCCGCTTCTTTTCTTTTTTTGGCTTCGTTTTTCAGGACACCGAGCACTTCCTCGTCGGTCAGAGGTTCATCACCACCGGTTTTCGTCCTCTTGTCAATCTCCCGGTTGTGGATAGCCGAGCTCAAAAGCCGCAGGGTAGCCAGTTTGGCTTCGTTTTTCGCCTTCAAAGCGTCGGTTAGATCCTTGTTTAAACGGGCTTTTAACATTGCTTTACTTAATATTAGGGTTTGCGAAACCCTAAATTTAGGAATGGCCGAATTTGCGTTCGCGGGAAATGTCGCGTTCCTTCCGAACGCGATAAATGGCCGAAGCCCGTCTCTTTATGCGGTTCACGTTTCTTGAATAAAACCTCCTTTTCCTCGCTTCCCTTAAAACTCCGCTCCTCTTCACCCTCTTTTGGAAACGGAAAAGAAGAGAGTTCAGGTTTTCGTTTTCCCTTTTTTTGACGTCAAGCGCCATGTTTCAGTATTTTTTCCTTTATTTCTTCAAGCGACTCTTTCGGCGGATTGGAAACCACTTGGTGAACGGAGGCGCCGCCGTCGCCCCGGTATCTCGGAATGATAAGTATATGCAAATGCCCTATCGTTTGTC
>CAZUMB010000044.1:0-4847 GCA_964621575.1 uncultured Candidatus Saccharibacteria bacterium | reverse complement strand
GTCTCCTTGAGGATGCCATCATCTACGTCCTTTATATGGTCGGGGAGGTCTTCCGTTCTCATGGTTACCTTGTATTCCTTGAGGTCGGGGTCCTTCCAGCGGTAACCTTGAGCTAAAGCTTGTTCTTTGGTCAGGGGGAAGTATTCCTGGGCGATTGTCTCGTTGTATGCGAAGGGAGAGAGCTCGGGAGGGAAAAATTCGCCGTATCTGTACTGCCGCCCGCCCTTGTCAATGTACGGTATATCATTCATGTGTTTGATGATACGAGGGACCAATTCCTCGTATTCTTCCTTGGTGTATTGCTTGTTGAGGATGCAGTATTGCTTGTTGCGCAACCCTACGCAGCCGAAGAGGTGGGAGGAAAATCGACAACCGTCACAATATTCAACTTCGCTTACCATGTCTAAACAGTTCGTTGAAAATTTAACTCTAAATCCGTTTGGACATCCTCCAATAGCGTATTCATAAAACAACTTGTTATTTGGTCCCCCGTTCAAGACGTCATAGCAGTCCTTTGAAGTAAAGGAGCGGAAAATAAACTTATTGTCTTCCATTTCATAGGCGTTGAAGCTAAACCGGGTGTTTTTACAATTCTCAAGATTATCGCCGGAGGAATTTTGACACTTCACGAGGTTTGCAAATTTGTGTAGCGCTCCCCGTTTCAGCTTCTTAAACTCTTCCTTCTTGTTCTCCTGCCACAAGTAACCGCCGAAACCCATCTCGCGCAACCGTTTTTCGTACTCCTCTTTCTTATACGGTTTATTCTCAATGTAGTATTCCTTATTCCGAAGATTGGTGCACATAAAACAATGTTTGCAGTTCACGCAGTCAAACAAGAACCAGGAACCCATGCAACCTCTGGAGTTTATGGCAAAAATACAATCATAGTTGCCAACAGAATTAACGTTCTCATAACAGCGTTCCGAATTGATTAAGTCGAAACTATCCAGAATATTCCTGGATTTATCAACGTTCTTGGAATAACTGACCTCTTCGGAGCTTAGAATGGAGTATGCCAGGTAAACGTTCCTGCTTTCTGCGGCAGCATTGGTGAATTTACAATTCACGACACTCCTGTGCAATAAACTCTGCCGGGGAACAACTCGAAAAAGATCCAAGTACTGTTTGAAAAACGGCTCGGAAAAATCGTAATCCCGACCCCAATTTAAGCCTTCCCATTTATCGGATTTCCAACACTCGGTACAATAGACCGGCCACGGCGCATCGGGCGCAAACATAGAAATTCCGTCCTGATTGCACAACCCACATCCTCTTTTATACAACGACCGCTCGTTACGCCAAGCGAGGCGACGCATCATCCGGCACTCCGGGCACCAGGTCGGCGGCGGGACTTTCATTTTTTCGTAAAATTTGAAATCCTCCGGCTCAATCCGGAACTCTTGTTTGCAGTTCTGACAATTTTTAATCTGTGATTGGCTCATGTTTCTGTCCCGCCGCGGGCGGGATCCTCGATTTTGTAGATTCGCTATCGCTCATACAAAATCGGGACAATTCTGGCACGTTCTTGTTTCGCTGTTCATAATTCTTCTTAATTCGTCCCGTCTTTGTTTTTTCCGAGGTGGTCTACTTAAGTAGACCACCTGGTTATTTACGTAACTCGTATTACATTTTCTCCGGTACTGGAATTCCAAGAACTTCCAAACCATTTTTCATCACCTCGGCAAAAGCCGCCGTTAAAGCCACCCGATAGGGCGAGTTGTCGTCCCTCGCTTTCACTATCTGGACTTTGGCGTAATAGGAATTGAAGATTCTCGCGAGTTCGACGAGATAAGTCGAGATACACTGCGGCGCGTATTCCCGGCCGGCTCTCTCCACTACTTCCGGAAAACGGGCAAGCATCGGCTCGATTTTGGAGGTTTTCGCCGGACAGCGCCGCAACGACGGTTTAATTTTCTCTTTAGCCGCTTTCTCCAGAACCGATTTTGCCCGGACATAAGCGTACTGAAGATAAGGTCCGGAATCACCCTCGAAAGAAACGGACCTTTTGAAATCGAAAATGATATTGCCGCCGATTGCCTGTTTCAGGATGGAATACTTGAGGGCGGCAATCGCCACCTTTCCTTTCACTTCGGCTTTCTTTTTAGCACTCAAACCGCTCTTCTCCATTTTTTTGGCAACCAGCTTTTCCACTTCCCCGATGAGCGACTCGGCCGTAACCACTTCGCCGGTGCGGGAAGACATCTTGCCGGAGGTAAGCCGCATCATACCGTGAGAGAGGTGTTTGGTACGGGCGGCAAGCTTCGGGAAAATTTCCGCCATCGCCTTCAGAAGAACGCGGAAATAGTCGTTTACTTCGTTCCCGGTGACGATAATGGACTTGTTATAGGCGTATTTCTTGTACTTAATCTCGGCCAAACCCAGTTCCTTGGCTTCGTAGGTCGGCAGTCCCTCGGTATTTATGAAAACCCGAGTGTGCAAGCCATGTTTCTCGCCCCGAAAAACGACCGCCCCGTTGCTTTTTTCGAAAATTTTCTTCTTCAGCCCCGCCTCAACCACTTTCTTGCCGTGCTTCGCGCTCTCGCTCTCAAAAAAATAATAATCGAACTTCGTGCCGAGCTTTTTGTAAATGCTCTCGAAGTAGTCAAGCGACAATTTGCGGCCGATGTCATAGAGCCGGTTTATTTCCTTGTCGCTCCGCTCATATATTTTTTTGTTGACGGCGGCAATTTCGCTCCGGGCAAGGTCGGTGGTTTCGTAAGCCCGCGTTCCCAAGGCGTAGGCCTTCGCCAAATCCGAAACCGAAACAATCTTTTTTACCCCCGACTCTTGAAGTCCCCAAATGACTTTGGCGACATGAAGACCGACGTCGCCCTGGTAACAGGCCCGCTTTACTTTAGCGCCGTTCCACTCGACGATACGGGAAATCGCCTCGCCGATGGCGTTTGTCATCAGGTGGCCGATATGAAATTCTTTGAAAGGATTGGGATCGGTGTATTCCACTATCGTCTTCTTCTCTTCCAAGCTGTCGTTGCGGCCGTATTTGTTTTTTTTCTTCAGGATTTCCGCAATTTCGCCGAAGAAAACCCGGTTGCCAAGCCAAAAATTGACGAAACCGTTCACAACCTCCACTTTCTCGAAAAACCCTTTCGGAGCCGTCTTTTTTACCTTTTCGGCGATGCTCTCGGCAACCTCTTTCGGGCTTTTCTTTTCCTTCCGGGCAAGCTGAAAAGCAACGTTCGTGGAGTAATGGCCGAATTTACTGTCCTCGGGAACGGTGAGGTCGAACTCTACGCCTTTCGGGAGAGTTTTCTTGAGAAGTGCTATAATCCTCTTTCCCATGATATAACTATTCTAATGGCAGTTCTTGCTTTAAACAAACGGGCGAATTTCGACTACGATATCCTCGAGAAATTCAAGGCGGGGGTGGAACTTACCGGCCACGAGGTAAAATCCATAAAAATGGGGCGGATAAACATCGCCGGCGCCCACGCTACCACGCGTGGTGGCGAGTTATTTTTGATCGGCATGGAGGTGCCGTCTTTCCAATCGGGAAACGCGCCGGCCGGCTACGACCCGGGGCGAACGAAAAAACTCCTCATGAACCGGGAGGAAATAAATCATCTTATCGGCAAAACGCAGTCCGGTTTGACTTTAGTGCCCCTCCGCGTCTATACTGACCGCGGACTCGTTAAAGTCGAGTTAGGCCTCGGGAGAGGAAGAAAGAAAAGAGACAAGCGCGAGCTCATTAAAAAACGGGAAACGGAACGGGAAATTAGAAAGTTTAGGTAGTCCTTCAGCGACTTCAGGACGCTGAATTTTGTAATCTCGCTCCGCTCGAACAAAATTCGCGGGCATGACGGGCTTTGACAGAGTGCGTTTTCAAGAATTTGCAGGCCGAGCCGCCCGAACTCGTAAAACCCGGGCAAACCAGTTTAACTGCCAACAACAAAGTTGCAGCTCCGGCTCTAGCTTACGCTTAAGTCGGTATCGGTCCTTGATGTCTAATAAAGGGAAGCCGGTATTATACATTAGACTCGCCTACAGCGAAGCGGTTCAATAGCTGTCGGTCAAACCATCGAACCAACCTATTTCCGCCTTTGGCGGATAAGCTTGTAGACGGTTTTTGAGAAACTCTCTGGACGCCGGTCCAACTCCGGCCATGTCCACCCTTCGACGCGCCCTCGCTTCGCTCGTGCTTGCTCAGGGCAAGCACGCACGCGGAGAAGGACTCTGAGTGAACATAAGTGAATCGAAGAGCTACAATAATTTTATGGCTTGGTATGTATATATAGCCAAAACAAGGACAAGCAGATACTACACCGGCATAACAACTAATCCTGAAAAACGGGAATTTAAACATAATACCGGCAAGGGAGTAAGAATGGCAACGCAACAAGGACCATTCAAAATTGTTTATACATCAAGTCCTTTTCTAAACAAGTCAACGGCCAGGAAACGAGAAATTCAAATTAAGGGTTGGAGCAAAGATAAAAAAACAAAACTCATCTCGGGCGAATGGACCTAAAGCCTTCTGCACAGGAAGACTCCTCATCTCCACAAACACAAAACCGTCCCGATGAAGGGCGGTTTTGTTATTCGGTCACGATAACTTTGATTGAGCCGCTTACGGCCGATGTTTTAAAAACCACCAAAAACTCCCCTTTCCCGCTCCAGGAGTGGGAAACGGTCTTCTCGGCACCCGAGAGAATCCCGCTCTCCGACGAACCGTCGCCCCAATCTATTTCATATTGAACTTCACCCGAGGAATCGGGGTTTGATATTAAAAAATGGGCATCCGTCCCGACTTTCACGACCGGCAAAACCGTAATACCGCCGCTTTTTTCAGCGCCGACTTCAGAAAACCCGGCTCTATGGCTGCATCGGTG
>CAZUMB010000043.1:0-5080 GCA_964621575.1 uncultured Candidatus Saccharibacteria bacterium | reverse complement strand
GGTCTTATTGGGATTGCTGTTTCTTCCCTCTACCATTACTATCACGAAAAAAAATTCTATTTCGCCGACCGTGCCGTATCCGTCGTTCTTCTTCTCTGGGGCATCTGGCTTATTTATAAAGGCGGGTTTGAGCCGAAACCGGTTTTTTACGCTCTGATTGCTTCCATCTTTGCCGCGATTTACTTCTTTTTCACCGGGAAAAAAGGAAAATACGAAATCCGCCACAGCTACTGGCACCTTTTCATATCCGTTGTGGGAATTCTTTCCATATTCATATTCGTCTTCTAAAGGTGTAAGATAAGAACGCATGAAAATAATTTCGCTGAACATCTGGGATGTCCCTTTCTGGTTTTCGGTGAAACGCCAAGAGAGAATCCCCCGCCTCGGGGAATTTTTCAAAAAACAGAACGCGGAAGTAATCTGTCTTCAGGAATCCTTTGACGTAAAGCACCGCAATAATCTCCACAATTATCTCGGCAAAAAATTCTACTTGGCTAGCGAGAGCGACACCAACGGCAAAACGAGGCGGGTTCTGCTCTTCAAGAGGTTCGATCTCACCGGCGGTCTCGTCACTTTTTCCAAACTGCCAGCGAAGAAAAGTTGTTTTGTCCCCTACCGGCGTTTCATTGATATGATGTTTGCCGAATATATCGGTCGGAAGGGAGTGCTGGAAACGGTGGTGGAGACGCCGAAAGGACCGCTCATGGTGATGAACACCCATTTCCACAGCGGCGGGACTTCTATTGACCATTATGTCCGGTTAAAACAGCTCCGCCAGCTCCTTAAGGCGGCAAAAGCCGTAAAAAACATGCCGGTGATAATCGCCGGCGACTTCAACGAAAACGATATGTTCAAGGAAAAGGACTTCGCTCATCTTTTGCGAAAAGCCGGCTTCGAAGATCCGGCCCGGGGGGAAAAAGAAGAGGCGAGGCCGACGATAAGGCTCGGCAACCGTTATGCTTCCCGAACCTGGTTCAACCGCAGCCCAAAATCAAAACGCTTAGATTATATCCTGATAAACGACCTGGAAAAATTCGGCTGGAAAATAACCGACTTCAAAGTTTTAGACCAGCCCCAAAACCCTTTCTCCGACCACGACCCGGTAATGCTTGAGATTGAGTGAACTGCGGAGGCGGGAGTCCCGCAATAGCGGGAGAACCCACGGTGGTTTTTCCCGCACAAAGCGGAAGGTGGAGGATTCGAACCTCCGATCCCGTTTCCGGGAAACCGGATATTTTCCTGTGAAAAGCGGTGGGGGTGAGATTCGAACTCACGATGCCCTTTCGGACATAACAGTTTTCAAGACTGTCCGTTTAAACCACTCACGCACCCCACCGCTTTTCACAGGATTGCGTTTTATGACCAATCGCTCCGCTCTTGGATAAAACGGGAACAAGTGCGGCGCTCCGTAGACAAAGACCCCTGCCCGCCTCTGGCGGGACTCTGCCAACCTTCCGCTTTGTGCGGGATTGCGATTTGTTGCTAAAAATTCTACGTCAGCTTGAATTTTTAGACAAATCGGGAACAAGACCAGTTCCTTACCATTCGGAGTACCCTTCCCGAAGTCAATACAACCTAACGCGAAAGCTACTTCTTTTCAACTCCGTTCTCGTCTTTCAGCCGGAAAATTGTTTTCCAGAAACGCGGATGGTCAACGACGTACTCGCTTATTATCGCAAACGGCAAGGCGACGAGAAAAACTATCCAGACCACCCGGAAGGTGATTTGTTCGCCGGTCGAGAACCAAACGGCGAGAACGTCTTCGAGCATCCCCATCACCACCCCGACCGCGAAGAACTCTATGAAACGGAGAGTTTTGTTCCTTATTTTCATTAATTAAATTATAGCACTGGAGATCCTTTGTTTTTCCAGTTTTACAACCCTATCGCAACATTCTCTGAACCAGTAAGTATATTTGTCGGGATTTCGTTTGATGTCCCGAATCAAAAATTCGGAATTTACCCATTTCACCTCTTCCGCTTCGTTCGGGTCCGCTTTCGGCTCCCCGTCAAAATTACCGACAAAAACGTGGTCAAGCTCGTTCTCGGTCAGCCCGCCGTTTAATTTTGCCCGGTAGGTAAAATTAAAAAATTCTTTCAAATCACAGTCGAATCCCATTTCTTCCTTCAGCCTTCGGTGAGCGGCAGATTCGGTCATCTCCCCCGGTTCCGGATGACTGCAGCAGGCGTTGGACCACAAACCGCCCGAATGGTATTTTCCGGGCGAGCGTTTTTGCAAGAGCATTTCGCCTTTTGAGTTGAAAATGAATATGGAAAAAGCCCGATGGAGTTTGCCGTCCTGATGAGCTTTCAACTTCAGCTCCGTCCCAATTTCTTTGTCTTGTTCGTCAACAAGAATTACTTTTCCTTCCATATCTAAATCTAAACTTGAACCCGCGCCCTCGCTAAAAATGTGGACCCAACCGGACTCGAACCGGTTACCTCCACATTGCAAATGTGGCGCTCTACCAGATGAGCTATGGGCCCGGTAGAAAAGAAATTAACACAGAAAAGCCGATGCTTCAATCACCGACCGTAGCGGCGCTCCACCTTGCCCATGGCCGCCACAATTTCCTTGAATTCTCTGGGCGTGAAAGCCGGCCAGAGAGTTTCCGTAAAATGGAGCCGCGCCTCGGCCACATCCCACATCATAAGCCCCGCCGACCAGTGCGGTTCGCCTCCGGTGCGAATCACCAAATCAACCGGCGGCAGTTCGCGGGTCCAAAGATTTTCCTTAATTAAGTTCCGGTCTATTTTTCCTTTTTTCTTCGCGATGTTCTTTACCGCCTCAACCATCTCGTCCCGGCCGTCATAAGCAAGAAGAAACGTAAGGTTTCTTTCTCGGTGATGTTTCGTTTTCTCAATGAGCTCGAGAATCGGTTTTTGCGTCCTCTTCGGGAAAATCTCCCGCCAGCGGCCGATGGCGCGGACACGAATGTCGTACTCTTCAATCTCCTTGGCTTTCAAAAGCTTTTTGAAATACCGCTCGAAAATAAGAAAGAGAAAAGCGATTTCCGTTCTGGAGCGCTCCGTAACGTTTGAAACCGAGCAACCCCAGAAAGTGAAATTTTCTACGCCCATATCGAGCGCGGTTTTCAAAATTTTCTCCGCGGTTTTCGCCCCTTCAAGGTGGCCGAAATGGGCCGGCCTTCCCCGCCGCCTCGCCCATCGGCGGTTGCCGTCGGGAACGACCACTATGTGTTTCGGTAACAGCATAAGTTTTTATTTTACCGCAAATCCGCCGGCCTGGATTTCCCAAAGTTTCTGATACCGGCCTTTTTTCGCTTTGAGAAGCTCTTTGTGTTTCCCTTCCTCCACTATCCTCCCGCCCTCAATGACGATAATCCGGTCCATCTGCATAATAGTCGAGAGACGGTGAGCGATGACAATGGTCGTCCGGTTCTTCATCAGTTTCGCGAGAGCATCCTGGATGTACATTTCGCTCTCGGAATCGAGGGAGGAAGTCGCCTCATCGAGAAGAATTATCGGAGCATTCTTCAAAATAGCCCGGGCTATCGCCACCCGCTGGCGCTCGCCGCCGGAGAGCTTGATGCCCCGCTCGCCGACCAAGGTTTCATAACCTTCCGGAAAAGACATTATAAATTCATGGGCGTGGGCAAGCCGGGCCGCCCGGATGACTTCCCGGTCGGACGCCTCGGGTTTCGCGTAGCGAATGTTTTCCATCAAAGTGCGGTGGAAAAGAATCGGGTCCTGGGGGACGTAAGCGATACGCAGACGCAGGTCGTCCTGCTTCATCCGGGCGATATTCTGGCCGTCAATCAAAACCTCCCCTTTCTGGACGTCGGCAAAACGCAGAAGGAGCTTGGTAATGGTGGACTTTCCCGCCCCCGAAGGGCCAACCAAGCCCACTTTCTCCCCCGCCTTAACCCGCAGGGAAAAATCGCGGAAAACTTCCGTTCCCCGGCCGTAATAGAAGGAAACGTTCTTGATTTCGATTCCCCCTTTTTTAACGCGGCAATTCTCCGGATTTTTCGGGTCGGCGACCGAAAGCGGTGTCTCGAAAATATCAATCATTTCTTTCGCCTCGGCCAAGGCCCGCATAAAGCGGGTGAAGTTCCGCCCGATGTTCCAGACGACCTCAAACGAAGTAAAAATGTATATCTGCATGAGAAAAATGATACCGGCCGAAACCGCACCCTGGAGCCACAGGTAAACGGCGGCGAACATGCCGACGAATTCGAAGAGAGCGATGAAGTAGCCCTGAAACGCAAACTGAAGATTCTGAAAATTCCAGGCCGCCCGGCGGAGTTTTTCTTCCTCCTTGGTCACGCCGTGGAAATAGGAAAACTCCCTCTTCTGCGAGGTAAACATTTTGACGTTTAGGACGTTGGTGATGACGTCGGCCAAGACGCCGGTCGTCCGGGAATTCGCTTCCGTTTCAAGAATGTCTTTTCTGAACTTCTTTTTAACAAAGATAGCGGTAAAGCCGACGTAGAGAACAAGCCAGACAAGGAGAATTATTCCC
This sequence comes from uncultured Candidatus Saccharibacteria bacterium, assembly GCA_964621575.1. Taxonomy (GTDB): domain Bacteria; phylum Patescibacteriota; class Minisyncoccia; order UBA6257; family GWB1-50-10; genus CAZGHF01. The sequence continues at coordinate 595 of CAZUMB010000043.1, read as the reverse complement.
AAGATTTTGGAGAAATAGGTAAGGACGGCGAAACCGAAAACAAGCCGGAGGCCGCTCATCCAGGCGGCGAAAACGAACTGGTCGTAAATCTGCTCGAAGGCCCTTACGTACCGCCGGACCTTGGCCACGAGCGAACCGGTGAAGACGTTAGAGAAAAATTCGTAGGAATGCCGCACGACTCTCTGAAAAGCGTCATCGGCGATGTCTTTCAAAGCCCGGCTCTGGGAATAAGTGAGAGCGTAGTCGCCAAGGCGGTAGAAAAGGTTATAAATGAAAATCGTAAGGCCCAGAAAAAGCATCGTTCGGATAAGCGTTTCCCCGACGAGAGCGGGACTCCCGGCCGTCGAGACGACATCGATAATTTTCTTATAAAGAAGGGGGGTGATGATGCCGCCGCCCACGACGCCCAAGCCATAAGAAAAAAAGACGAGCAGAGCGCTCTTTTTGTATCGGACAACGTGCGGCCAGTAGTATTTGATTATCAGCTTCAGGTTCATGTGGACCGTATCGGATTCGAACCGACGACCTCTTCGATGCCATCGAAGCGCTCTACCAACTGAGCTAACGGCCCGTGATTTGGAAAATTTAAATTCCA
>CAZUMB010000042.1:0-5187 GCA_964621575.1 uncultured Candidatus Saccharibacteria bacterium | reverse complement strand
ATTATTGAAACTCGACTGCAATCCGTGATACCCCAAATCAGATACCACGGGGAAAATAGTGTAAGAAGCTTTGGGTTTTTTTCTTCTCACAAAATTGTAGGTATCTACAAGCTGTTCAGCCCCCAAGAAGGTTCGGGTCTTTTGCTTTATGTGCCGGTTTTCTTCTACTTGTCTCTTTTCATCGTCTTATTGGGCGTTTTTATATTCAGGGAGCGCATTTTCGGAACGGAATCCAAAAAAATCGCGGCCGTATTAGCCTTGATTTCTTTAGGTGCAGTTATGTTTTTGGAAAGCGTATTCGTTTACAGCCCGCTCTTTGCCAAAATCTTCCCGAAGATAAGCGAAAACATGACCGCGCTGTTACGAGTACAAATAAATCTGCTTCCGTTTGTTATCGTCCTCGCCGGTTTCATCTGTTTCTACATTCTCACCACTATAGAAGACAAGAAAATAAAGAGGAGGGTTTATTTTTTCATCGTTGCACTGAGTACGTGCGTTGACCTACTTGTCTTTCTTGCGTTTGAACCGCTTTTGTCCTATATCCTTGAAGCCTTCACTTCTCTCCAAAAATCGGTCTTCTCCGTAAGTTCCAACATAATACATTTTCGTCTTCTCAAGGATATGATTTTCTTTTATCCGATAATGAACTTTTTGCTGGTTCTAGCCGTCTTTTCCCACGACTTTCTGAAGAAAAAATTCAATAATGGAAAAATTTTTAAGGCGTCTTTCATAATTCTGGCCTTTATTTTGCCGCTCATCAGCATCTCCACCCATAATGAGTGGCTACCGCAGAGTAGACAACCACTCGCCAGAGATTCCTACCGGAAAGACAGTTACTTGGAAAGAAAAGCGTGCATTGATGATTTGGTTGACAGGTATGATTTAAATTACAGAACTCTCTACGCCGGCGAGAGGTGGTACGATGAGAACTACGCCCGAAACTGGAAGTTAATTGCAGAAACGGAATTAAACACGGCGGAAAAGGAGAAAACGCTTTTTTCTTACAGGGAGTTTGAGAGTCCTTACACCGGTTTGCTAAGAAGCCTGTTCTCAAAAGAGGGTGTATTTTACCGCTCTAATTTCTTCCCGCCATTGGCGGAGGAAGTCTCCCGCAACATTGATGTCTTAAAACTCGTGGGGGTGAGATACGTTGTGAGCGCAGATGAATCTATAAACAGCCCCAATCTAATTTACAGAGGTGAATGTCATTCGGAAGATGGATTGATGAGAAAGTTAGGAATGGCACCGTTAGAAAAAGAAGGTGGAATTTTCTTCGTATACGAGCTGACCGGTCCAACTAAAATCGCGTTCTTCACCGATAATTGCCAAGATTTGAATCCGGTGGAAATAATTAAAAACATTTACCACGAAAAGGAGACGCCTTGGATTAATAACACGGTCTACCTGGAAAATTGTCCAAAACAGGAAGTTAGAAACGGGTCGTCAGATTTGCCAAATGAAGTTTCCATAAAAACGGAAACCTATAACGCAATAAAGATGGAGGCGAAGACTGGCATGGACAAATACTTGGTTCTAAGCTACCTTTACAGGCCTTCTTGGCGCGCGTTCGTAGACGGTAAAGAAACGGTGATTCTGAAAGCTTACGGAGGAATAATGGCGATAGAGTTGCCGGCTGGCCGCCACATTATTGAATTCAAGTATACGCCAAAGTATCTCTATATTGGCCTATTAGCAACCGCCCTGGCTATCCTAGTTTCGTTATTTATTAAAAGATATTTCTAATAATAAAAAAACGGGCCCGTTAAAGAAATTACGGCGGACCCGTCAATCGGAAAATCCCATTGCTCGATAGAGTTTCTCTGCCTCTCTCGTTACGGGATTCATGCGCACCGCTACGAATGAGCACTCCATTCCTTCAAAGACATGAACTACCTTCTCACAAACAGTTCGTGCCCACCCCTGGCGGCGGTAATCGGGGTGGACGGCGACCCAAGCCAAATAAGGGATACCTTCTTGGAAGTTGCCTGAAGCAGTCGCGACCACCTTTCCGTCACAGATACCAACACAGGTGAAAACCTGCTTGTCCAAAGGATACCCAGCCGAGAAAGTTACGCCGGGGAAGCAAACGCCAAGAAGTTTGCTTAATTCTGTTCCGTATGCGCGACGGCAGTCAACTTCCACACCTTTTGTCGCGTTCTGTTCATGGGAATGAAGCTGGAGCCTGAGAGTTTTAATCATACTTTTTCTGTCTCAATCGAGAAATAAACTTTAATTTATATTTAAAATCTTACCGTAATTAAAGGAAAAATCAACTCACTCAGTCTTATAAAAATAGGTTTGCTGGCAACTATAAATTTGACAGTATTTATAATAGACTATTACTTATGAAAAGGATATTAATTATAACCAATCTATTCCATTCCTCGCCTAGAATCCCTGGCCTTTGTAAATATTTAGCCGAGTATGGGTGGAAACCGACACTTCTCATAACGCCGCTCGGTGAAAGTCCGGAGAAAAAATACGGCCCGGCGAGAGAGTTCACTAAAAAATTCCGCACCATTGAGGTGGACTACTTTGACGTTGTCGGTTTTTTAAAAGAACTCGCCGGCTTCAAAAAGCGGGAGGGTTCGCGGGTTCAACTTGAGAAAAAACTGGGCGGCAAGTCATTAGTCAAACCCATCATTAAAAAAATGCTCATTTGGGCAGGGGCTATTATCGCCTACCCCGATGAAACGCGGGGCTGGCGAAGACCGGCTATAGAACGAGGAAAAGAGGCTTTGGAAAAAGAAAAATTTGATGCGATACTCACTAGCTCTTCGCCCGTAACAAGCCATCTGATTGCGCGGACTCTGAAAAGAACAGGGAGGCTCCCTTGGCTTGCCGACCTCCGTGACCTCTGGACGCAAAATCACGCCTACCCTTTCCCATTCTGGCGGAAGTTTTTCGAAACGCGGTTGGAAAAACGGGTGCTCCGTGATGCCGACGCGCTCTCAACAGTGTCTGCAGGAACAGCCGAAAAACTGAAAAGAAGGTACGCGCCGAAACCGGTTTTTGTAGTACACAACGGCTTTGACCCTGAAACAATAAATGAGCCGGCCGCTCCCCTTGCAAAAAAATTCACCATTACTTACACCGGCCAGATTTATCAGAACAAGCAAGATCCGACTAAATTCCTATCCGCCGTCAAGGAACTGATTGATGAAGGGGAAATTAAAAAAGATAATGTTGAAATTCATTTATACGGCGGCGGGCAAGCGTGGATTGACGAAACGATTGAAAACTCCGGCATCAAAGAACTTGTTTCTCAGCACGGCATCGTCCCGCGAGATGAGGCCTTTAAAAAACAGCGACAGTCGCAGGTGCTTTTGATGTTCGGTTGGGAAGACGAATACGAACTGGGGGTTTTCCCGACCAAGCTTTTTGAATACTTCGCCGCCCGGCGACCGATTTTGGCGACGGGCGGCAGGCCGAACGAGGAATTTCGCAAAATTCTCGATGGAACAAAAGCCGGTCGTCACGCCATCACCGTCACCGAAATGAAGAAAATCATTTTGGATTACTACAACGAATACGCCAAAAACGGACGGACGATATACCACGGCATTCCAAAAGAAATGGCCGAATACGATTACCGCAGTATGACCCGGAAATTCGTCGAAGCACTTGAAAAAATATTAAAGCAATAAGAACATGAAAAGCCGTTCCGCAATTGCTGCGACCGGCAAGAAGTTCAGGACAAAGAACATTTCCAAGCGGGTGAGGCAAATTGTAATCTCGCCCATTAAGGAGATGTCTATTCTCGCTGACTTGGAGGATCGAAGGAGGGGTCCGAAAATAATTTCTTTCGGCCAGGGTATTCCCTATTTTGATACGCCGCCGCTTATAAAGCGTGGAATGACAAGAGCGCTTCGCGAGCCGGACACCGCCAAATACACGCTTGAACCGGGCATAACGGAGCTAAGAGAGCTAATAGCAAATAGCTTAGAAAAAACGAAAGGAATTAAGAATATAAAACCAAAGAAAGAAATAATGGTTTCAAGCGGCTGTCAGGAAGCGGTTGCCTGCGCGCTAGCCGCTACTATCGACCCGGGCGACCACGTGCTTCTCCCCGAACCGGCTTTCGCTTCGCACATCGAGCAAATCATTCAGTGGGGCGGTAAGCCGATTTTCGTGCCGCTCAACGCCCCGAAGGGGTCCTTTCAGGAAAAGAAAGGGTGGAAATTGGAAATTAGAGAGCTGAAGAAAAGGATTACCAAGAAAACCAAAGCGATACTTTTCAGTAATCCTTCAAATCCGACCGGCGCCGTCTTCGGGAAAAAGGAACTAATCGAGCTCGCGAAGTTCGCGGAAAAGAAAAACCTGATAATCATTACCGACGAGACCTATGATTTTTTGACTTACGACGGCATAAAACATTTCTCACCGGCAAGTATCCCTTCAATCCGCGATCGGGTGATTTTGTGCGGCAGTTTTTCAAAAAAATACGCAATGACCGGCTACCGGGTGGGCTACGCTTTTGCCGACGGGGGAATCATCGACCATATGCTCAAAGTCCATGACGCTCTCCAGATCTGCGCCCCGGCGATTTCGCAGAAAGGCGCAATTGCGGCTTTGAAGGGTCCGCAGAAAAGCGTCCGTGATTTTGCGGAAAAACTCACGAAAAACCGCAAGATGATGTGCCGCGAGCTGGATAAACTTTCAGATTCACTGGAATACCAAAAGCCGATGGGTGCTTACTATATAATGGTTAAGTTTAAAAAAACAAAAACCGACTCGTTTAAATTAGCGTTAAAAATCCTCCGCGAGGCGCGGGTAGTGACAATCCCGGGTGCGGCTTTCGGCCCTTCAGGCGAGGGATATTTGCGCTTTTCCTTCGCCGGCCGACCGGAAGAAATTAAGGAAGGTTTTAAGAGGTTGAAACGCTGGTTTGCTCAATATTAGGGTTTGCGAAACCCTAATATTGAGGTTTTGATTTTGCTTACGATTGCCTCTAAACTGAATTTCATGCTCAAACGTTTGTTTGACATATTCTTCTCCGGGCTGGGACTTGTAATTCTCTCCCCTGTTTTTCTGGTTCTCGCGATTTGGATTAAGCGCGATTCGCCGGGGCCGGTCTTCTACCGCGGCGTGCGGATGGGCAAGGATTGGAAAACTTTCCGGATTTTCAAGTTCCGAAGCATGGTCGCAAACGCCGAAGATGTCGGCGGGCCTTCTTCGCGCGAGAGC
>CAZUMB010000041.1:0-5224 GCA_964621575.1 uncultured Candidatus Saccharibacteria bacterium | reverse complement strand
TTTTGGAGGGTTTGGAGCCGGTCCGGAAGCGCCCCGGAATGTATATCGGTTCGACCGGCGTTGACGGTTTGCATCACCTTATTTGGGAGGTAGTGGATAACTCCATCGACGAGGCGATGGTTGGTTTCGCCAAGACAATCAAAATTGAACTTCTGAAAGATAACCGGGTGGCGGTCACCGACGACGGCCGGGGTATTCCGATTGACATTCATAAGCAGACGAAGAGGTCGGCCCTGGAAACCGTGATGACCACACTTCACGCCGGTGGAAAATTCGGCGGCGACTCCTACAAAGTCGCCGGCGGTCTCCACGGCGTGGGAGTTTCGGTGGTAAACGCTCTTTCAAAGTGGCTCCGGGTGGAAGTTTGCCGCGACGGCCATCTTTATTTCCAAGAGTACAAGTACGGGAAACCGACGGCCAAAGTCAAAAAGGAAAACTCTTGCAAGGGCTCCGGCACGAAAGTCATTTTTGACCCCGACCCGGAGATATTCGCCAAAATAGAGTACGATTTCCACAAAATCCTCAACCACTTCCGCCAGCAGGCCTATCTCACCAAAGGCGTGCGGATGGAACTCGTTGACGAAAGGGGAGACCCGGCGGTTGCCGGACCGGTTTATTACGGATTTTATTTCGACGGCGGTTTGAGTTCATACGTGAAGCACTTGGTCGGCAACTCAGCGCCGATTCAAAACAATCTTTTCTACGTTCACCGCAACTACGAAAACATTGAAGTCGAAGTAGCTTTCCTTTACGTCGACGACGTGGAATCAGAGGAAATGAGTTTCGCGAACAACATTTACACCGCCGACGGCGGCATGCACCTCACCGGCTTCCGCTCGGCCTTGACCCGGACCCTGAATGATTTCGCCCGGGTCGAAGGGTATGTCAAGGATTCGGACGAGAATCTGACTGGCGACGACGTCCGGGAAGGGCTCACCGCCGCGATATCGGTAAAAATCGTCCAGAGCAAACTGCAGTTTGAAGGCCAAACCAAAGCCCGGCTTGGCAACCCCGAGGCGAGGACGGCGGTTGAGGCGGTCGTCGCCGAAGCCCTAAAAGAGTTCCTGGAAAGGCACGCCGCCGAGGGCCGGAAAATCATCGAGAAAAACCTGCTCGCCGCAAAAGCCCGGATGGCCGCCAAGGCGGCTAAAGACACAGTTCTTCGGAAAGGGGCCTTGGAGGGACTTACTTTGCCGGGAAAGCTTGCCGACTGCTCGTCCCGCAACGCCGCTGAATCCGAGCTTTTCCTCGTCGAGGGTGATTCAGCCGGCGGTTCCTGCAAACAGGGCCGGGACCGCCGCATCCAGGCGGTTTTGCCGCTCAAGGGTAAAATCCTGAACGTCGAGAAATCGAGGATTGATAAGATGCTCCTGAACAAGGAAATCAAATCGCTCGTCATCGCTCTCGGGACCGCCATCTCCGACAATTTTGACATCGAGAAGCTCCGTTATCACAAAATCGTTATCATGACCGATGCCGACGTGGACGGCGCCCATATCCGGACGCTCCTCCTCACTCTTTTCTACCGCTACTTCCCGCAAATCATAGAAGACGGCCATCTTTTCATCGCCAAGCCCCCGCTTTATCGGCTTCAAAAGGGAAAGAACGTGAGTTACGCCTACGGCGACAAGGAAAAGGATAAAATAATTACCGCCCTGGGCGACGGGGTGAGTATCCAGCGTTACAAGGGTTTGGGCGAGATGAATCCGACCCAGCTTTGGGAGACGACGATGGACCCCACCGTGCGAACCTTGAAACAGGTGAGTGTGGAGGACGCCGAGGAGGCGGATAAGCTTTTTGACATTCTGATGGGAGCGAACGTCGAGCCGCGGAAGAACTTCATTCAGTCGCACGCGACTTCGGTCAAAAATCTTGACACCTAAGACCTTTTTGTTGTAAATTTCATACACGATGTTCGGCAGAATAAAAACGTTTTTCGAGGAATCGCGGCGGGAATTGAAGCGGGTGAATTGGCCGAGCCGGCAGGAGACGACCCGTTACACTCTTTTCGTTATCGGTTTTTCCATCGTTGTCGCCATTTTCTTGGGCGTCCTGGATTTTATTTTCATCCAAATCTTGGAGCGAATGGTTTTATAAAATATGGCCGAGCAAAATATCAAAACATCGAATAGGAACTGGTATGCCATTCATACCTATGCCGGGTATGAGGATGCCGTTTCGCGCTACCTGAAACAGCGGATAGAATCGCTCGCCATGACCGACAAAATTTTCAGCGTCATCGTTCCGAAAGAGACGAAGATCAAGGTCAGAAGCGGCAGGCGCCAGGTGAACAAAGAGAAAATTTATCCGGGTTACGTTTTGGTCGACATGATTCTGGACAACGATTCCTGGTATGTGGTCCGAAACACGCCCCGGGTGACCGGTTTCGTCGGCGCCTCTTCGGCTAAACCGACTCCACTTTCAAAAGAAGAGGTCGATGACCTGATGAGACGGATGGGTGAGAAAGAACCCACTTTCCGGATTGATTTCAAGATCAACGAAACGGTGAAAATCGTGGACGGTCCTTTCAGGGACCACGACGGCAAGGTAGCCGAGGTTGACGAAGAACGCGGAAAGGTTAAGGTGCTTGTGCCGGTGTTTGGTCGTGATACTCTAGTGGAGCTTGACACCCTTCAAGTTCAAAAAATTTAAACAATCATGGCAAAGCCGATAAAAGCGAAGTTAAAACTTGAGATTAAAGCCGGTGAGGCGAACCCCGCCCCGCCAATCGGTTCGGCTTTGGGTCCTCACGGCATCAACATCGGACTTTTCTGCCAGCAGTTCAACGAGGCGACGAAGGCGATGGCGGGGGACATCGTTCCGGCGGAAATCACGATTTACGAAGACCGGAGCTTTGATTTTAAACTGAAAACGCCGCCCACAGCTTTTCTTCTCAAGAAGGCGGCCCGCCCCATAGGAGGCGAGGTTCGCCCCGAAGGGGCGACTGGTATCGAGAAGGGCTCGGCTGAACCGCAGAAGACAAAAGTGGGTAAGGTGACCCGGGCGCAAATCCGCGAAATCGCCGAACGGAAAATGGCGGACCTGAACGCGAACTCCATTGAGGCCGCCGAAAAAATAATAGAAGGCACGGCCAAGAATATGGGCATTACCGTAGAGTGATGCCCGTCTTGGTATAATCAACCCATGGGGAAAGACAGGGAATTCGCTCCGGATTTTCCGACCGAAGTTTGGTCTGAACGCGACCGGTTTTTTATTGAGCCCTTTGCTACCAATCCGGACGGATTCATATCCGTTCTTCACAACTTGCCGCCGGAAATCGTCGGCGCTCTCTGTTCCCGGGCGAGTCGGGCATCCGATTCTTTGCTTAGGGTCCTGCTCAAAGAGTATATTTATCCGATTTTGGAGGGTGATAATCCGGAATTGGCCGGAGAACTCGAGGAAACCGTCAAGTTTTTGAGAACGCGCGGTTTTCGAAATATTTTGAACAATCAGCGGGCGCAGGCGTTTTACGCCAGATGGCTTTCCCAATATGGCGACGATTCCATTGCCCAGCTCACCGGCACCCACGTTGTTTTCTGGGGCATTTCCCAGGTGGCGATGAAATTTCTGGAAGACCAGCGGATTGGTCTTGAGCCGATTGAAAAATCCACCCGTTACGTTAACTTCGGCAATAAGATTGACGGCAGATATCTTTATCATATGCCGGCGCCCGATTTGAAACGTCTCGGTTTATTGGAAGAATACCGGGCCGTTTTGGATAATCTTTTTAATACTTACGTTACTCTTCAGTCGCCGCTTATCGAATGGTTTAAGAAAACCTACGACGAGAAGGACTCGGTCATCGAAAAAAAGGCCTTTGACACCCTCCGCGGTCTTTTGCCGATGGCGACCTTGGGTCAGGTGGCTTTTCGGGGCAACGCTCAGGCCTGGGAATATCTGATTAACCGGACGGCTGCGCACCGTCTCGGTGAATTGCGCTGGCTATCCGGCGCCGTGAAGGAAGAACTTGATAAGGAAATACCGTCTTTACTGCTCCGGCTCTCCGATCCGAAATCGGAAAGATATCAGCAGTACCTTTCCGGCCGCCGGCGCCGGGTTCGGGAATTCTTGGCGGAAACGCCGGAGTTCGATGCCGAGCCGACGGTTAGCGGTGAACCGGAGGTAAAACTCGTCGAATTCGACGACGAAGCGGTGGAAAAAGTTCTGACTGCCGTTGTTTTTCCGGAAACTCACAAAACCTGGAAGGAGTGTTTTGACGAGGTGAAAAACTGGCCCGAAGAGAAAAAGAAAAAACTTTTGAAGGTCTATCTTAATAATCGAACGGCGAGGTGGCAAAAAGTCGGGCGGGCTTTTGAGAGCTCCTACCTTCGGTTTGAGATAACGATGAACATCGGCGCTTATCGCGACGTCCACCGCCATCGGATGATGACCCAGGACCGGCAATTGCTTTCCACTTACGACGGCTACGATTTGCCGGCCGAAATCAAAGAAGCCGGTCTTTCCGAGAAATTCGAAGCGGCTCTCCGAAAAGCGGATGAGCTTTTCCGGAAAATAGTCGTGAGCGACCCAGAACTCGCCCAATACGTCGTTCCTTTGGCTTACCGGCTTCGTTTCTATCAGTGGGAAAACTTCCGGCAGGTTTTCTGGGAAACAGAACTTCGGACAATTTCCCAGGGCCATCCCGACTACCGCCTTATTGAACAGCAAAAATACCGGCTCGTAAAAGAGAAGTTTCCGCTTATTGCCGATTTTATGCTCGTGGACCAAGGCGAGTATCTCTTTGCCCGGCGGGGGACCGAAGAAACAATCAAGAAAAAAGAGGAAAAGATTATTGAGAAGCTTCAAGATAAAAATAATTAGTGTATAATCCATTAAATGGCGGAAAAACACGTAAGACCCAGTTGGGATGAATACTTTTTAGGACTGCTTGAGCCGATAAGCAGAAGAGCGACCTGCGATCGCGGCCGGGCGGGGGCGGTGATTGTGAGCGAGCACAACACCATTTTAGCGACCGGTTATGTGGGCGCTCCGCCGGGTCAGCCGCATTGCGACGACGTCGGACACCTTATGAAAACCGTAACTCACCCGGACGGACGGCAGTCACGACACTGCATGAGAACTTTGCACGCGGAAGAAAACGCCATTTTGCAGGCGGCCAAAGACGGCGTAAAGCTGGAAGGAGCCGTGATTTACGCCAAAATGGTGCCTTGCTACAACTGCGCAATGAGAATTGTCCGGGTCGGAATAAAAAAAGTAGTCGCCC
>CAZUMB010000040.1:0-5265 GCA_964621575.1 uncultured Candidatus Saccharibacteria bacterium | reverse complement strand
CCTTCCCTTGACCAGTACCGCCCGGTATTTCTTTTCCTCGCTGAAAGGAAATTCATCAAGAACCGGCGTTTCCTCGAGAAGCGTCTCTTTATTGAGACCGGCTTTTTCGGAAAGGACAAGGAGAGCGGCTTCGGTCGGGTCGCTTACCACCTCGAGGCGGCCGTCGGCCCGCAAAATTTCCCCTTTATTGCAAACGGCGGCGGCGTGAAGAAGGCCGCTTAATTTTTTGTCCCGTAAAGGACGAATAACCTCGCCGCCTTTCGAGAAAGAGCCGGTTGAATTGTAACCGCTGCCGGAAACGGTTATTTCGCTCCCGTCCGGCAAAATTATTTTCTCGACCATCATTGAGTTTTCGGTAAGCGTCCCCGTTTTATCGGTCGCAATGACGGTTGCCACCCCCAGCGTCTCTACCGCCGGCAGGCGCCTGATAATCGCTTTTTTTCTTGCCATTCGGAAGGCGCCGACCGCAAGAACGACGGCGAGCACCGCCGGCAGGCCTTCGGGAATGCCGGAGATGAGCGACGCCACCGAAAAAAGGAAAATGTCCAAAAATCCGAGACGGCGGACGAAAAATCCGACGACGAAAGTAAGAAGGGCGCCCGCAAAAGCGATGAGCCCCATCGTCAAAGCCAGCTCTCGCGTTTTTTTCGCAAAATGACTCTCTCCTTCCTTTACTTCCAAAATGGAAGAAGCGACTTCACCAAAAGCGGTTTCCCCGCCCGTTGCGACGACGACCGCTTTCCCCTCGCCGGTCGTAACCGCCGTCCCCATCCAAACCATGTTGTTCTGGTCGGCTAAGGGCATTTCTTTCTTGAGCGGTTTCGTGCTCTTTGAAATCGGCAGGGACTCGCCGGTTAAAGACGCTTCGTCAATCTGAAGATTTCTCTCCTCGATAAGCCGGGCGTCGGCCGGCACCCGGTCGCCGGCGGCGACAATAATGATGTCGCCGGGAACCAGCTCTTCGGCCGGGCGGCGGGCAAGCTCGCCGCCGCGATAAACCTTGGCGAAAGGAACCATGAATTTTTTGAGTTCCCGAATGGCGTTCTCCGCCTTCATTTCCTCGAAAAAACCTATGAGAACGTTGAAAATAACGACGGCAAGAATCACGTAGGCATCGAGGGAGTGCTTGAAGATGAAAGACAAAACCGCGGCGGCAATCAAAATGTAGACGAAAGCGCTGTGAAACTGTTTCAGAAAAACGAAAAGAGGCCGGACGCCGTCCTTGTCCGGCAAGCGGTTCGGTCCGTATTCACGAAAACGACCGGCCGCTTCTTCCTTCGAGAGACCGCCCAAAGAAGTTTTGAGGTTGGCGAGGGTTTCCTTAATACTCTGAACGTGAAAAGAATCCATTTTACGCAATTATCTTATCGATTATTAAATTAAATTTTAACATTATTAACCGGCAAATACCTTACTTCAAAAAACGCCCAAAACAAAACCCCTCCGACCGAGGTCGGAGGGATAGAGAAGACAAACTTAGTTGCCTTGAGGAGCCTGCGGTGCCGCCGGTTGGCCTTCTTGAGGCGTAGACGGCGCCTGTGGTTCGGGAGTCGGTGCATTAGGGGTTGTTACCGGCTGCTGCGGCTCGCTTTGCGGGGTGCCCGTTGCCGGACTGCCCGTTTCCTGATTGATAATGTTCATAAATTTACTCTTTCTACAGCAGTCTTGTAGAAAGAAAATTCATTTCAATCGACCTTTTTCCGTCAAGGGTATGTTTCCATCATAAATCATTTCAGGGCCTTTTTCAAATACACGTCCATAAACAGGGACTGTCTAGGAAATTTTGCCGTCCGCCTCGATGACTTTTTTTTCGATTTCCTTTTCGTTCTTGTAAAACTTCAGGAGGGAAAAAACGACCAAACTGCCGCCCAAAATACCCACCATATTGAGAAGAAAAATCAGAAAACTGAATCTTGCCACCCCGAAGTCAAAAGAAGAAAGACTTATTCCAATAAGGCTGAGCGGCGGTACCAAGGAAACGGCTATCGCTATCCCCGGTAAAACTTCGGCGAGTTCTTTTCTCGTCCAGGCGAAAGTCGCCGCCACGCCGGCGGCAAGGGCGACGACGAAATAAAGAGCGGCGGTCCGCACCGTGTTCTCAAAAATATAATAACCGCTTGTTCCGCCGAAGAGGAGCGTAAGCAAAACCGAACTGGCAATAATGACAAGGAAGGATTTCGCTATCGACATGCCCACTTTTCTCATCAGGTCCGGCCGGCCGATGGCAAGACCCAAAGCAACCATGAGAATCGGCGCGAGAACCGGCGTGATGAGCATCCCGCCGATTACTATCGTGGAGTTGTCAAGAAGCAGGCCGGAGGCAACAATGAAAGAAGAAAGCACGAGAAGAGTGTAATAAACCTGCGACGGCTCGCTTCTTTTGACGAGTTCGTCGACCGTCCGGTACTGCTCTCTCCTTTTGACTTTCAGTATTTTTCCGTCGTCCGTCATAACTCCAATTATACATCACGCCGGCGCCGGCTCATATTTCTTAAGCAGTTTTCGGATAATCAGAAAGGAAACAAGAGAAACTATGATGCCTCCCAGAATATCGGAAGGCCAATGGACGCCGGCGGCAATTCGCGCGACGCCGACCAAAAACGACAAGCCCAGAAACCAAGAACCCCAAAAGCGGCTGAAGTAGAAAACGGCGAAGGCGAGGGCAAAAAGAAAAGCCGTGTGACCGGAAGGAAAAGCCGGATGCAGGTCCGGAAAAAGCGGTTCAAAGCCCAAACTCTCGAAAGGCCTCGGCCGGTCGTAAAAGAAGCGGATTACTTCCGTGAAGATTCCCCGCGACAGAACGGCGGTGAGGGCGACGAAAACGAAAGCGAATATTTTTTCTTTGAAGTCCGAGTTTTTCAAACTGAAAACGAAGAAAATCGTCCCGACAACGAGAAACCAGATGAGATAATCGGCTAAAAAAACGACAAAGCCGTCGAGGAGAGACGAGCGGCCGGCCAAAGAATGCAGGAAAGTGAAAATGGAAATATCCATGATTACTATTTAATTACTATTTAGTTACTATGAGTTACCTCTTGAAGCTAGATAGTAACTAGGTAGTAATTAAGTGGTAACTTCTTGTTACTGTTTGACAAATGGAAGCAAGCCCATAACCCGGGCCCGCTTTATGGCGCGGGCAAGCCGCCTTTGATGTCTGGCGCAGACGCCGGTGTGGCGCGGGTCGATGATTTTCGCCTGACTCGAAACGTAACGCTTCAGGGTTTCAACATCCCGATAATCGATTTCGCTAACGTCTTTCGAGCAAAAATTGCACTGTTTCATGCCGATTATGTATGAATTTTCGAGTCCGCGGACGATGAAAATTCATCCACAGAATCGAGTACCCCGTTAGATGCGGACAAGCATCGTTGGGGGTAGTTTGAATGACTGATGTCTTTCATTGTTTTTGTTTTGAATCTTGTGTCCTAAACCGCTATCTAACGGGGTTAAATCTGCTTGACCCCGACCGCGGTCGGGGGACGAACATTTAAAAATTAATATCTTCCGCTTTAATGTCTTCCTCGTCGATGTTTATCTCGGGAAGCGTTTCTTTTTCTTCGTCAGCGGGCCGGGGCGCCGGCTGGCTGGCGGCTCCGGCTTCCGCCGAAAATCCCGACCGCGGACCGAATTGAATCCTCTCGCAAACAATTTCCGTCGTCCGGCGGTTCTGGCCCTGATTATCCTGCCAGCTCCGCGTCTGCAATCTTCCCTCAACCATCGCCAAACTCCCTTTCTTCAAAAACTGGTTAACGACTTCCGCCTGGCGGCCCCAAACGACAACGTTGTGAAACTGGGTGTCGGATTGGCGCTCGCCGGACTTGCTCGTCCAAATCCGGTTCGTTGCCATGGAAATAGTAGTCACTGCCTGACCGGAAGAGGTATTCCGAAGCTGGGGATCCTGGGTCAAACGCCCTATGATAAATACCTTGTTTAGATTCATAATGATATTCTACCACTTAATCCATTCGTGTCATTCGCATACATTCGTAGATTCGCATTATCTTTAAAGCAACCTGGCATAACGCGAATGACGCAAATTCAATGCGAATGACGCGAATACGAATTTAAACATGATTTATTGTAGTATTTCCTCTATCTTTTTTTCAAGTTCTTCATTCGTCAAAACCGGCTCGGGACGCCGCTTCGTCTCTTCCTGTTTTCGGTAGATTGCCGCGGGCTGAGGCACTCCGCCGGCTTCCCTCGCCCCGGCCTTCCTTTCTTTAAACCGGGCAACCATCCAGCGAAGCAGGTTTTTTTCCAGCTTCAAGGCCTCCTGAATTTTTTCCAAGTTTTCCGGGTCCGCCTCGAACCGGAAAGAGCTCAAAAAACCGTACTCGTTCTTCCTTATCGGATAAGCGAGCCGGATTTTCCTGATTTCATTCTCGGCCTGAATCGCTCCGCCGTGGTCGGAAAAAATTTTCCTGACCGATGAGGCGTCCTCCTCCTTTAAAATGAACGATATTTCGTACATGACTTTCTCTCTTCGCTATAAAATATCAGGTTTTTTCAATAACGTCAATTTCCTCCTCCGGTTCCTCGGGCGGCGCCGGGTAAAATTTTTCCTTGAGGGCTTTGATTTCTTCTTCGTCTATTCCCGTAAAACCGGTGCCGACCGGGATGAGTTTGCCGATAATGACATTTTCCTTGAGACCGCGGAGGGTATCGACTTTGCCTTCGCAGGCGGCGTTAACCAGCACCCGACTCGTTTCCTGAAACGACGCCGCCGAAAGAAAGCTCTCCGTCGTAAGAGACGCTCTCGTTATACCCATGATAAGCTGAATGCCCTTGGCTGGTGTCTTGCCCGCTTTCTTTGATTCCTTATTGACTTCCTTGAACTTCGATTTTTCGATGATGTCCCCGACCATGAAATCCGTATCGCCGGTATCTTTTATGAGAACCCGCCCCAGCATCTGTCGCACGATAATCTCAATATGCTTGTCGTTGATGGAGGTTCCTTCGGGAATGTAGATTCTTTGAACTTCGTTGATGACATATTGCTTGACTGCTTCGATGCCTTGATAGGTCATAAGCTCCCGCAAATCCATCGGTCCCTCGCTTAAGGGCTGGCCCTTTACGACACCATCGCCTTCTTTAACCAAGAGATTCACGCCGACAGGAACAAGGTATTCCTGAAAAACTTTCTTTTTCTTCGACGACTTCTCGCCGCTTTCCTTTATTTTCACCGTTTTGGCGAGTCCGCTCTCTTCGATTGCTTCCACCCGGCCATCGTTCTTCGCAATAACGGCCTTGCCTTTCGGCGGCCTC
>CAZUMB010000039.1:0-5279 GCA_964621575.1 uncultured Candidatus Saccharibacteria bacterium | reverse complement strand
CCTGAAAAACGTTCGGGCGGCCGAGAGGGCAGACATCCCGATTCAAGAGTTCGCCGACAAAAACGCCGGTCTTTTTCGGGATTTCGCGGCGAGAATCAACGTGAAATACGACGGTTTCGGCCGCGGTTCGGACCGGAAAAATCATTGGCCCGGCGTAGCCGATTTGTGGAAACGTTGCGAGGCCGCGGGCGATATATATAAAAAACCTTACGAGGGCCTGTATTGTGTCGGATGCGAAACTTTCTTGACCGAAAAGGAGTTAGTGAACGGTCTTTGTCCCGACCATCGGACCAAACCGGAATTGGTCAAGGAAGAAAATTATTTTTTCCGGCTCTCCAAATATCAGAAAGAACTGGAGCGGTTGGTAGAGAGCGGCGAGTATAAAATAATTCCCGAGTCGCGCCGCAACGAAGTTTTGAGTTTTATAAAAAGGGGACTGGAGGATTTCAGTATTTCCCGTTCCAACGAGCGAGCCAAAAACTGGGGCGTGCCGGTGCCGGGCGACCCAAGCCAGCGGGTGTACGTCTGGTTCGACGCCTTAAACATTTATCAGACGGCGGTGGGTTACGGCACCGACGAAAAAAAATACGAAAAGTGGTGGCCCGCCGACCTGCATGTTATCGGCAAGGATATTATCCGCTTTCACGCCGTTTACTGGCCGGCGATTCTTATCTCGGCCGGTTTGCCGCTCCCCAAAGCGCTTTTAGTGCACGGTTTTGTGACTTCGGGGGGGCAGAAGATGTCGAAAACCGTCGGCAATATCGTTGAGCCGTTCGAATACATAAACGAGTTCGGCGCCGACGCTCTGCGCTATTTTCTGCTTGCCGAAATTCCCACGACCGAAGACGGGGATTTTACCCGGGAGAAATTCCTGGCCCGTTACAACGGCGACTTGGCGAACGGCTTGGGCAATTTAACGGCGCGGATTCTCGCCCTTGCCGACGGGAAGGAATTTGCCGACGGCGCCGGCGAACTGGAGGCGATTCTTAAGGAAACCTGGAACGAATACCGGTCGGCTTTCGACAATTTCAACTTGCGGGGCGCCGTCGAGGCCGTTTGGCGGCTGATTCACGTTCTTGATGAGTTTATCGACCGGAGAAAGCCGTGGGAATCGAAAGACGAAACGGTGCTTTCGGTTTTGTCCGCCGGACTCGCCAACGTTGCTTTTCTCGTTCGGCCGTTTCTGCCCGGGACATCCGACAAAATTTTCGCCGGTCTTGGTGTTCTGCCCGAAGACAAGGCCTGGGTTTTCAAGCCGAAAAAAATAAAACCGCTCTTTGAGCGGATTGATGAGAAGGCTGTGGAAAAGGGAAAAGCGAAAATTCGCTCTTAAGCTAATTTCTCTTCTTCTTCTCCTTCTTCCGGCTTCTTAGGTACTTCGCCCTTTTTAAGGGACTCGATTAAATCTTTAAGACCATCTCCTTTTTGCCTCTTTCTTTCGAGTTCTTTTCCTCTTTCTTCCGCTGCAGCGTGGGCGGCAAATTCTTCCGCTGTCATCTTGTATTTTTTACCGTCCTTGCCGACGAACTCGATGAGTTCCGATTTATCTTCCGGGTTTGGCATGTTCCCAAATCTCGGCATTCCAAACTTCATGGTTTTATTATATCATAGGTTTCGGTTATAATCAACTGGTATGTCCGAAATCAAAAAAGACAAGTTTGGTCCGGAATATGTCGTCAATATTTATGACCCCAAGCTTGGGATGGAGGGGTTTTTGGTCATTGATAACACCGCCTTGGGGCCGGGGAAGGGCGGCATCAGGATGACGCCTGCCGTTACCGCAGAGGAGGTGGCCCGCCTTGCCCGGGCGATGACTTGGAAAAACGCCGTCTGCGGTTTGCCTTTCGGCGGGGCCAAAGCCGGAATTGTTTGGTCTGGCGGTTCCGCCGATTTGAAAAAAGAATTTATTCAGAGTTTCGCCCGCAAGATTGCTTACTTTACGCCCGGCCATTACATCGCCGGACCGGATGTTTCGACTGGGGAAACCGAAATGGAGTGGTTTGTTGAAGCAACCGGCAATCCGAAAACGGCAACCGGCAAACCCGCGAGTTTGGGCGGCTTGCCCCATGAGTTGGGAAGCACCGGTTTTGGGGTGGCCGAAGCCGCCCGGGTTGCGGTTGAATTAAAAGGTATGGATATTAAAAACACAACTGTTGCCATTGAGGGCTTCGGCAACGTCGGCAGGTTTGCTTTTAAGTTTCTGAAAGAGATGGGCGCGAGGATAATCGCCGTCGCCGACAGCCGCGGCGGCGTCTTAAACGAGAGCGGCCTTGAGGGCGATGAGCTTATGGAGCTCAAAAAGGCCGGCAAATCGGTCGGTGACTCAAGACAAGGCAAAAAGATTTCCCACGATGAGGTTTTCGGCGTGGCCGCCGACGTTCTCATTCCGGCATCAATCACCGATGTCATCAACGATTCGAACAAAAACTCGATAAAAGCCAAAATCGTTGTGGAGGGAGCGAATATCCCGATGCGGGAGAGCATCGAGGAGGAGCTTTGGAAGAGAGGAATTCTCGTCGTTCCGGACTTCATCGCGAACGGCGGGGGAGTAACTTCTTCCTATGCCGAACACATGGGCTACGATTCGGAAAAGATGTTCAAAATGGTGAAAGAAAAAGTGAGCGAGGCGGCGAAAATCGTGCTCAAGGAAAGCTTGGAGAAAAATAAGAATCCTCGGAGCGTGGCTTTGCGGGTCGCCAGAGAACGGGTGGGGTAAGCCTTATCTTTCCGCGGTGAAAGAGCTGTTACGTTTTGCGAAGAAAACTTCGGCTTGTTTTTGAATCAAGCGCTCCGCTTCCTGCGGAGTCTTATTTTTTACCTCGCGGCAAAAAGTAAGGAAGCGGGAAAGGTAAAGAGGCCGGAGTGCCCTCGCTCTTAAGCGGGCGTCATGATTTTCCGCTCTCACAAAGGCAAAAACCGTTTTTGCCCAATCTGCGGATTTTATTTCAGGAGCGGCAGCGCCGGATTTTTTAGAGAGAAGTTTGTCCGAGTGCCAACCCAAAATTTTTTGGATGTCCCGTCGGTGGCACCGGAGTTCCCGTAGAGCCGTTTGAGTCAAGACGGAATAATCTATGTTTACTTCCGGAACTTTGAGTTTTCTTCCGCGACGGAACATTATCTTTGGTTTTTTTATCGGGCCTATTTTTTTTGCCCAAGCCGTTTTGTTTACTTTCAGTATCTCGAAAAGAGTGGTGGCTACTTCTTCGAACATGTAGTAAAGTTCCGGTTCGGAGGGTTTGTGTTCTCTGACGCCGAGTTCCGTTTCGACAAGTTTCAGGTTGGAAAACAAACTGCGGGTGGTCATGAAAATATCCACGCCGAATTTGTAAGCATTTTTAGGCCAGGGCCAGCGTAAAAAATTCTCCACCGCCCGTCGGGAGAAGGCCATCTCGCCGCCGATCGGTTGCCTTATTTCCCGACCCAAAAGGCCTCTAAGAACGGGGTAGCAGAGATGGTTGGTGATGGAGCCGTCATACTTGGCGCGCCGATAAACGGGCAGGGAGTGGTCAAATCCCTTCGCGATGGGAAACAGAAGTTTTTTTACCCAGGCAGGTTCGGCGCTGTATAGGTCGGCGTCGATAATCATCAGCCTTTCTGCTTTTTTGGTTCGTGCGAAAAACTCGAAGAGATTGCGGAGATTATGACCCTTACCCCTTACCCCCTTCGGCGTAGCGATGTAGCGTTTCGGAGTTTTTGTTTTGACGGATAAAAAAACTTTCTTGGTACCGTCTGGAGAATCGTTATCGACATTGATGATGAGAGCCGCGGCTTTCGGGAAATATTTTCGAAGACCCTCGTCAACCGTCTTTGTCACATCGGCGATAGTATCGGCTTCAAGATAAGAAGGAATGCCGACAATAATCTTGGAATTTGAAATTGGAGAATTCACTGTCGGGCTACCCGGATTTGAACCGGGACTAAATCCACCCCATGGACTCGTGCTGCCATTACACTATAGCCCGTTTTATTTGGCCTTTTTCGTGAGTTCTTTCAAGCAGCGGGCGCAAACAAGGACGCGCTTACCCGGAATATAAGCTCTCGTCCACTGGAGATTGGCTTTTTTCTTTCCGGTTTTGGTCGGATTATAGTGGCCGCGGAGGAGCTTTCGCGTTCCGCCTTTTATATACGACTTATGACATCTGGCACATTGGCGCATAGTACCTGAAAGCATAGTTTAAGAGAGAATAAATGTCAAAGCAATTTACAATTAGCAATTTACAATTTTCAATCAATTTTCAATGAATCAATGTTTCAAACACGTTTGAAAATTGAAAATTAGAAATTGAAAATTTATCCCAAAACCGCTTCCTTGTAAGTTTTGTTTACAAAATTCAGTTCGTAGTGCTTGACCGCGTTTTCGTAGTTTATCTGGAGGATTATGGAATTTTTCGCCGGGTCGATTTTGAAAAGGACTTTACCGGCGACGGCGCTCTTCGGCGGAATGGACGAGAAAGCGCCCTGGGTCTCGAGCGGTTTCATCACTTTTCCGTCCGCTTTGAGGTCAATCAATTCGAAAAAGTTTTGCGGTTGGAGAGCGCTGTAGGTTTCCGCCTCGCTCGTGAAGGCGCGGATGTTCACGCTGACTTCGCCGTCTTCGGCTTTCGATACCGACTCAACCGTCACCGTTATTTTCGTCTGCGGCTCAAGAAGAGGGCTGGAAACGGTGTCAAAAATTATCGCCGTCTGAATGACCGAAAGTTTTCCCTCCGTCTCCGTCGGAACCGTTTCGCCGCCGGCCTCTTCGGGGCCGATTATCTCACCTCCCTCTTTCGAAAGCTCGAGAGCGAACTCCAAGTTTCTCACATCGTTTCTGAGCTTGCCCACTTCACTTGCCATAAAATAAAAACCGACGAAAACGATTACGAGAGCGACAACCGTAAAAATGCTTTCCCTTGTCATTTTAAAATTATATCATCTTGTGTAGAATGAAACCGTATGGACTTTCAGTTTGGTCTTTTCCTCTACGTGGTGATTGTTCTCTCGGCGGTCTTTCACGAGTTCGCTCACGCCCTCGTCGCTTACCGATTGGGGGATACAACCGCGAAGAATGCCGGGCGGCTTACCCTGAACCCCTTCGTTCACCTTGACCCGTGGGGAACCGTTATTGTGCCCCTTCTTTTGATGTTCACTGCCGGAATTTTCATCGGTTGGGCCAAGCCCGTGCCTTACAATCCTTACGCTCTTCGCGACCAGCGGTACGGTTCGCTCAAAGTCGCCGCCGCCGGACCGCTTTCGAATTTGGTAATCGCGGTTATTCTCGGTTTTATCATCAGACTCGC
>CAZUMB010000038.1:1565-5346 GCA_964621575.1 uncultured Candidatus Saccharibacteria bacterium | reverse complement strand
TTTGCACACCTCCGTCCGCCTACTTTCTTTAGAAAGCAAACCGCCCTGCGTCGGCGACGTCTATATAGCGAAAACAACGGAGTATCTGGGACTGCCAAAATTCAATCCTTCCAAAGTCGGTACTCGCAACGTGAAAGAAACCGTCAAAAAATACCGGGCTTCTTTCGGAGCCGAACTCTCCGGCCACTACTACTTCCAGGAAATCAAAAACGCCGACTCCGGAATCCTTGCGATTATCAAATGCCTGAACACTCTCTCTAAAATGCCCTACACGACGGCTCAGTTTACCGACCTCGTGCCCGATTTCCACTACGAACAGTTCAATAAAAAAACGAGGAATCCTGCGATTCTGATGGAAAAAATATTAAAAAAATACCGGGGAAAAGTAAAAAAAACCAGCCGCTTGGACGGCTATCTCTTCGACTTCGGAAATTGGTTCCTTATCGTAAGACCTTCAAATACCGAGCCGCTACTCCGGTTTTTCATCGGCTCCAAAAATAAGGCGGTTTTCCAAAAGGAGCTCAAAAAACTTAAGTTGCTTCTCTAATCTTTTAATTATCGTCATCGTCCTTGAGCCCGTCTTCGACTTTCTCAACTCTGACTTTCCTACTGTCGAATCTGATAACTTGGGCCCACATCAGAAAACAGAACAAGAGACCTAAAATTATTATCACGCCTATAGCTGCTTCCATAAATGTAATGACAATAAGAGTAGCACGGTTTCCGAGAATCAAGAAAATCCCCTGTGAACAACTTTTATGAATTGACAACGCAGCGACATCGTAGGATTCTTTGATTAGCCCGCAGTAAAACAAGAACCCCTGTTCCGGAGCGGAGACATGACCAAACACGCTGCAGGAAACGGCGGGATATACGAGAAGGTTCTTGCCACTATCCGCCGCCGCGAATCCCAAATCAGATTCGTGGACAGAGTAGAGGTAAGAAACGGAGGACGCCCACCAGGACTGACGATTTTCTTCTTTGCCTGGAACCCAGTGCGCTACTTGATTGAACAAGCCCTTCAGCTTCGATTCTCAAGACGTGCCCTCGGGTGGTACCTGGAAAAGGCACAGCTCATAGAGAAACGCCTTTCTCCGGAAGACAAGGTATTCCTCTCTAGAGCGATAAAGAGAGCACGGGTAAAGCACTTAAATGGGAGTCGCTGACCCCAGTGCTCCGCCTAAACGCCCCTCTCTAAGCAAACACCGGCCTGCGCCATCGAGTAGGCCGGTTTTCGTTTTTTACCGGATAACCCGGCTTTGTTGAAAAACTCAAAAAACCCGAAAAACCCGATAGTGCGATGAAACCTACATTTTTGATTTTTGGCTATTTATCTGTCGCAAAACGGACAAGCTGATAGTGCGATGAAACCTACATTTGGTGGTTTTTAGGTGAGTAAAAATTACACAAGTGCCCCTTTTAAAAAACAATTTTTAGTCTCTGTTATGCTCCGCGGCATATGTTTGAGGAACGTCCCGCAGCGCCATCTGGCTTGGTTTCGCCCTCAGGCGAACAGATGGTGCGAGGGAGAAGAAAATTTTGCCGCTGGAGCAAAATTATTCTGGTTCCGAGAACGTATGCCGCGGAGCATTATTTCGGTATATAATCACGATATGACCGAAAAGTCAGAATTAGGAAAATGGGGCGAAGACAGGGCCTGTGAATATCTAGTTGATAAGGGATTTAGGGTAGTCGAGAGGAACTTTAGAAAACCTTGGGGAGAATTAGATATAATCACCATCGCGCCGGATGGAACCTTGGTCTTCGTAGAGGTTAAAACTATGAGCGCCGGATTAAGAGGTATGCGGCCAAACAAGAAACCGCCGGAGCTTACACGCGGTTTTGGCGGCTTAGAACCGGAACACCAGATGACTCGCGAAAAAATCTCCAAATTCAAAAGAACGGCCCAGCTCTACGCCGGTAGCAAGCCGAAGCTCGTAAGAGACGACAAGGGCTGGCGGCTCGATTTGATAACCCTCGTGGCGAGTAACATCGAACCACTTGTGGTGAGCAGAGCCGAACCATTGACAAAAACTAAAAAAGATTGTGTTATTAAACACTATGAAAACGTCTTCTGATAACTTATAATTAGACGAAGAAAATTATGTCACTCGCAAAAGAACAACTGAAAAGCTTCAAGAAAAAACTAAGCGAAACGAAGGAGGAAATTCTGGCCGACCTCGAAAAACTGAAAGCGGGGTTGGACTTCGGCGACGACACCGACTCCCTGGAAGAAGAAGCGGACGAAACCGAGGAGTTTTCCCACTACGTCGGCATCAAAAAACCGCTTGAGGAACGCCTGCGGGCGGTTGAGGACGCTCTCCTTAAAATGAATAAGGGAGCATACGGTGTATGCGAGAAATGCGGCGGCGAAATTGAGCCGGAAATATTGGAAATCGTTCCGGAATCGCGTCTTTGTAAACTTTGTAAAACAGCGGCGTGAGCAAAATCGTTCCAAAACTTTTCGCCGCCGAGCTGGACGGGGTAAACGCCGAACTTATCGAGGTGGAGGCCGACCTAAACGTCGGTCTCCATTCGTTTAACATTGTCGGCCTCGCCGACAAGGCGGTAAACGAAGCGAAGGAACGAGTAAATTCCGCTCTCAAAAACTGCGGTATCAAACCGCCGACCAAGGAAAATCGACGCATCACCGTAAACCTCGCGCCGGCCGACGTCAAAAAAGCCGGCTCGCGCTTCGACCTTCCCATCGCTCTCGCTTATCTTTTGGCGAGCGAGCAGATAAAACCGTTTGAGACGAGCGATAAAATCTTCGTAGGTGAATTGTCGCTTGACGGAAATCTAAGACCGGTAAACGGCGTTTTGAGCGCCGCTCTCCTTGCAAGAGCAAAAAGAATGAAGCAGGTTTTCGTGCCGGAGAAAAACGCTCCCGAGGCGGCGGTAGTGAAGGGGATAGAAATAATTCCCGTTCGAAACCTGCAGGAACTCATCGAGCACCTTGAAGGCGTAAACCCGGTAAAGGCGGCGTCATGGACGGTCGTCCGGCCGGCCTACCCCGAATCGCTCGTGGGTTTCAGTGAAATCCGGGGGCAGACCGGCGCAAAACGGGCTTTGCTTGTCGCCGCCGCCGGCGGCCACAACGTCATCATGACCGGCCCGCCCGGCGCCGGAAAAACGATGCTTGCCCAAGCCCTCACCTCGATTCTGCCGCCGCCAACAGTCGAGGAGAGTATCGAAATCACGAAAATCTGGAGCGCCGTGGGTCTCAACACCGAATCGCCTTTCATAAATTACCGACCATACCGGGCGCCTCACCATAGCGCCTCGCTCATTTCCATCATCGGCGGCGGTTCCAACCCCCGGCCGGGCGAGGTAAGTTTAGCTCATCGCGGCATCCTCTTTTTCGACGAGACGCCGGAATTCCACCGCGACGTTTTGGAAGGCCTCCGCCAGCCGCTTGAGGCGGGACGAGTCCATGTAGCGAGAGCGCGAAAAAGTTTAACCTTCCCGGCCAGATTCCAGTTCGTGGCGGCGATGAATCCCTGCCCCTGCGGTTATTTTGAGTCGCGGGAAAGGGAATGCCACTGTACCGCCCACGAGGTTTCACGCTATAAGAAAAGGCTCTCGGGGCCTCTCCTTGACCGGATAGACATCCAGCTCGAAGTGCCGGCCTTAAAAGCCGAGGAGCTCCAAAAACCGATTGACGCCGAAAAAAGCGAGGAAATTCCTATGCGGCGGGCTGTGGCGGCGGCCCGCAAAATCCAGGCCGAGCGCTTTAAAAACACGAAGCCTAAGATATTTTCGAATGCCGAGATGACCTCGA
>CAZUMB010000038.1:0-1555 GCA_964621575.1 uncultured Candidatus Saccharibacteria bacterium | reverse complement strand
GTTATCCATCGCAGGTATTTGCGGATGAAAAGTATGCCGAGATGACCTCGAAAGAGACGGATGGAAGCGTCCAGCTCGAAGCGGGTGCCAGTGAATACATCACGAGAATCCTGGACCGAAACTTCATCTCGGCGCGCGGCTACTACCGTATTTTAAAGGTCTCGCGAACCATCGCCGATTTGGAAAACTCCGAGGAAGTAAAAAAAGAACACCTTGGGGAGGCGTTCCAGTACCGACTGAAAAGCGAATGAGTATCGATACCAATATACTAATAATACTAATTATACGAATGGGGTATTCGTACTCATTGGTAAATTCGTATATTCGAATCGCTACCTTACGGCAAACGGATTCCTTGCGCCGTGAACTTCAAAATGAAGATGACAGCCGGTCGGCCCGTGGGTATTGCCGGTGTTGCCAATTAAAGCAATCTGGTCGCCTTGGGAAACGTAGTCGCCGGCACTGACAAGATTTTTCGAAGTGTGGGAGTAACGGGTGCGCGTGCCGTTCGGATGTTCGAGAATAACATAATTGCCGTGACCCTGGTTCCAAAACCCTTCATCCGATTCATCAATAACCAGACCGTCGGCGGCGGCGTAAATCGGCTTGCCGCATTGGTCAGCAATGTCAACGGCGTTTGTCTCGTGAAGAATACCCCAGTTCCAGCCGCTTGCCGGCAGAATGAAGTAATTCCCGAGATTGGGAAGGTTCGAGGAAAGAGAAACATTCGAACCGACGGGCTTGGCATAGGGTAGAACCAGCATCTCGCCCGGCGCATCAAGAGTTTTTTGAAAGCTGGGGTTGTAATCCTTTATGGTCTGCGGGTCTATCTGATAACGGCCGGCAATGCCGTCGAGGGTGTCGCCGTTTTTTACGGCATAGAGAACGCCGGTCACGGGAAGGATGGTAATTTCGTCGCCCGGGTTGATAACGGAACCCAAGCCCGGATTCGCCCACTTCAAGGTCTGGATGGAAACTCCGAAGCGGGCTGCAATTTCCGATAAACTATCGCCTTCCTGCACCTTGTATTTCTGGAGGCCATCCCGGGTCGGGATAAGATTACTCAAAGGATGAGAATTCCCAAGAATGAGCGCGCCTTCAAAAACAAAATAGTCCGTTCCTTCCTCTTCGCTATTTGAACCGATCGAGGCCGAACCCAAGAAAAAGCCGGCATCCTCCTCGGAATCACCGGCCGGACCGCCAAAAGCAAACTCGGCCGCCTGCCCGTTGTTATACACGGCTTCACTCTCAAAGTGAATAAACTGGCCGACCCCGAAAACCGTAAGAATTAAGAGGAGCGGCCAAAAACTTGCCGTATTGCGGGTATATTTTAAGATTGTATTAATGGGAAGCATAATAACAGGCCCCCAGTCAGGACGCAACTTTAATTATAGCAATACTAAAAACATATGAGCCGCAGATTGGGCCAGCATTTTCTGAAAAACCGCCAAAAGTTGAGGAAAATAGCGGATTCCTTGGAAATTGAGAGGGGGGATACAGTTATTGAAATCGGCCCGGGACATGGGGAACTAACCGAGTTTTTAGTTAAAGAGTT
>CAZUMB010000037.1:0-5452 GCA_964621575.1 uncultured Candidatus Saccharibacteria bacterium | reverse complement strand
ACCCGACCACATTGACGAGGTTACGGAAGATATCTTGCAACATATAATCGGTTGCGAGCATAAAGGGAATTGCAAAGGCCGCTGCACGACGGCATTTCGCATTACTTCCCAAGAATTCAACTTTTACAAGAAATTCGGCCTGCCTCTTCCGCGTCTTTGTCCGAATTGCCGGCACCATCGGCGTATTGCTCAAAGAAGTAAACTGGACTTATGGCATTGTAAATGCCAATGTGCCGGAACTCACTCTGAAAACGGTGTCTATTCAAACACTGCCGCTCACACCCACGGAGCAGGCAAGTGCCCCAACGAATTCGAAACCTCGTATTCTCCCGATTGCCCGGAGATAATCTACTGCGAGAAATGTTATCAGGCGGAGGTAGTTTGATTAGTGAATAGGTAATAGGTTGTAGGTAATAGAACGAACGTTAACTTGACAGCTATAACCTAAAACCTATAACCTATAACCTACGACAATGTTAGCAATAAAGCTAAGAAGACAAGGCAAGAAACACCAGGCGTCTTTTCGCGTGGTGGTGGCCGAGAAGCGTTCCAAACTCGGCGGCAAATTCGTGGACGATTTGGGCTGGTTCGACCCCCACAGCAAGAAGTTCGAAATCGAAAACGAAAAAGTGGAACACTGGCTGAAGGTGGGAGCGAGACCTACGAACAGCGCCCACAACCTGCTCGTTAAAGCCGGCCTCATCGCGGAGCCGAAAATCGCCGTTCATTCAAGAAAAAGGAAAGCTCCGACGCCCGCCGAAGGCGGGGTCGGAGTCCCGACTTCGCCAGAGGCGAACATCGGGAAAGAAAATCCACCGGCTGCCGAAGCCAAAGCGGAAGAACCGAAACAGGAAGAGGTTAAAAAGGAAGTCGAAACCGAGTAAACAAAAATAACCGAAAAGGTCGAATTTCAGAAAATGCAGAGAGATGAACACGAATAGCGATCAGGAATTTCTTGAGTTTCTCGTGAAGTCCATAGTTGACCACCCCGACGACGTGAAAGTTGACCGGAAGGTTGATGAGATGGGAGTGCTTCTTATGCTGAAAGTCCACCCTCAGGACATGGGACAGGTTGTCGGCCGGCAAGGTTCAACGGCGAAGTCGATACGGACGCTTCTTCGAATCGTCGGTATCAAGAACAACGCGAGAGTGAACTTGAAGATTGAGGAGCCGGAAGGTTCAACGAGAGGTCACCGAACGGAATCCTAACCGGAATCATAAAGAAAAACCGGTCGCCTCAGGCGACTGGTTTTTCTTTAACCGGTGTAAAACTTAAAAGATTAATCTTATAAGATGTATACCGTTCACGAGATTTGCAAAAAATGTATGGTAGCTGATAATTAATTGGTAGTCACGAAGATGATTGTTTTTAACGTTATAACGATTTTTCCGGAGGCGTTCGATTCTTATCTCAGGTCTTCACTTTTGGGAAAAGCGCAAGACAGGAAACTGATAAAGATAAATCTCGTTGACCCACGGAGTTTCGCGAAAGACAAGCACCGGATGACCGATGACCGGCCCTTTGGCGGGGGAGCGGGAATGGTGATGAAGCCGGAACCGATTCTAAAGGCGGTGGATTTTTTAAAAAAGAAAACGAAGAACAAAAAAAACAAAGTCGTAATTCTTTCGGCCAAAGGCAAACAATTCAATCAGAAAATGGCCTATGTTTGGGCAAAGAAATACAAAAATATTATTTTTATCTCCGGCCGCTACGAGGGCATAGACGAGCGGGTAAAAAGTATTCTCAAAGCGGAAGAAGTTTCCATCGGGCCTTATGTTACGACCGACGGCGACGTGGCGATAATGGCCATCATTTCGACCGTCGCTCGGCTCATTCCCGGCGTCATCAAGTGGGAATCGCTCCGGGAAGAATCTTTTTTCAGCGAACTCACCAAAAAGGAGCAGAAAAATCTGACGGAGTACCCCCATTACACCCGCCCGGCCGTTTTGAAATGGAAGAAGAAGAAATACCGCGTCCCGTCGGTTCTCCTCTCCGGCGACCATAAAAAAATTAAAGAGTGGCGGCGGGAACACTCCCGAAACAATTGACGTTTTTCGGGTTTTAAGCTATTCTGGAACACCATGGAGACAGTTATTAACGAAGACACGCTAAAAGAGCTCACCGAGCTCGGAGTTATTTATGGCCATAAAAAATCGAAGACCCACCCCTTGATGAAGCCGATTGTGATAGACAACCGGAACGAGATCGAGCTTTTGAACCCGGAAGCGATTATCGAGAGTTTGAACCGGGCTGTTGGTTTCATTAAGGAAAAGGCGAAGGAAGGAGCGCTCGTGCTTTTCGTCGGTACCACCCCGGCCGCCAAGGATTCGCTCCAGGCAGTCGCCGAAGAGTTCAGCTTTCCTTACGTTGTTAGCCGCTGGCTCGGCGGGACCATCACCAACTTCAAAGTCATTCACAAGCGGATTGCCTACTACAGCGACTTGAAGAGCAAGAAAGAAAAAGGGGAACTCGCCAAATATACCAAAAAAGAGCAGCTTAATTTTGATAAGGAAATTGAGAAGATGAGAGGGAAATTCGAGGGGCTTCTTCGGCTTGTCAAAACTCCGGATGTCCTTTTCGTCGTCGACATCAAGGAGCATGACACGGCTGTGCGGGAAGCGAATCAGCAGGGCATTCCGGTCGTGGCGTTGGTTGATAACGATGACGACCCGACTGTGGTTCAGTACCCGATTTATGGGAGCGACCACAGCAAGAAAAGCATCGACTGGGTGGTTTCGAAAGTAAGAGAGGCGCTTTCGGAAGCGAGAACCGAAGTTCCGGCAGCGAAAAAGGAAAATGAAAATGAAAATGAATGAGAGTGTCAGCAAATTGAGAGAGGTTACCGGCGCCGGCGTGATGGACTGCAAAAGCGCCCTTAACGAAGCCAAGGGCGATTTCGACAAAGCACTTGAAATTATAAAGGAGCGCGGCGTCGTCATTGCCGAAAAGCGGGGCGAAAGAAAAACAGGCGCCGGGCTTTTGGAATCGTTCGTTCACAACGGCCGGGTTGGCATACTTTTGGAAATTCGGACCGAGACGGACTTTGTTGCCCGTTCCGAACCTTTTAAGGAATTGGCTCATGAGATTGCGATGCAGATTGCGGCAATGGAACCGGAAAACGTGGAGGCGCTCATGAAACAGCCCTACATCAAAGACGAGTCAACGAGCGTCGAGGCGCTCGTAAAATCGGTCATCGCCAAAGTGGGGGAGAACATAAAAGTGGAAAGGTTCTGCCGGTACGAATTATAAAATACGAAAATACGAAAAAATACAAAAATACAAAAGTTTTCGTACATTCGTACAATTTCGTACTTTCGTAAGAGCTATGCTGAAATTCATTCTGAACATCTTAATAATGCTGAGCCTCGGCGCCATCTTGTACCTGGTGGCGAGAGTTCTGCCGCGGGTAGACGACAAGGATACCAATATTCCTTCGCTCAAAGCCCACTGGACGATGATTTATTTAGAGAGATTCGACCGGAAATTCAAGTTTTATCTCGAGAAAACCCTCCGCCGGTCGGGGATAGTCGTTCTGAAACTTGATAACGTCATAAACAAAAAGCTTAGCAGATTGAGAAAGGAAGCCGAGCAGGAAAAGGAGACGATCTTTATAACCGAGGCGGAATCTGATAAGAATAAAGAGGAAGCCAAGGAGGCCTAAATGCGCAGGTGGCGGAGTGGTCAATCGCACGTGACTGTAAATCACGCGGGCATCGCCCTACGGGGGTTCGAATCCCTCCCTGCGCACACGAATTTTGCCCGCGAGCTTTGCGAGCGGTTGCAAAATTCAGTGCCCCGCCTGCGGCGGGGCGCGAAGAATTGTAACTTCATTTCATTCGGACAATTCTCGCGCCACCTTAGCTCAGCGGCAGAGCAGCTGTTTTGTAAACAGCAGGTCCTCGGTTCAAATCCGAGAGGTGGCTCACGAATTTTGCCTGCGAGCTTTGCGAGCGGTTGCAAAATTCAGTGCCCCGCCTTCGGCGGAGCGCGGAGAATTACAACTTCACTTCGTTCAGGTAATTCTCGCGCCGGAGTAGTTCAGTGGTAGAACGCTTTCTTGGTAAGAAAGAGGTCGGGAGTTCGATTCTCCCCTCCGGCTCAAACTTGATTCATAACTTATAATCCAGTATTCTTTCGATATGTCCCAGAGTAAATTAAAAGAACAACTAATCCGCTTGAAATGCACCGCCTGCAACCGGGTGAATTATTTCACGCGGAAAAACAAAAAGCAGGTGGAGAGAAAGCTGGAATATAAAAAGTTCTGCAACTGGTGCCGGAAACACACGGTCCATAAAGAAGCTAAAAAATAGCTTCTTTTGTTGGGGGCATAGTTCAGTGGTAGAACAGCGGTCTCCAAAACCGCAAACCTGGGTTCGATTCCTAGTGCCCCCGCAAGAACTAATCTATTTTCTTTCTGATTACCCACTCTCCCTTTCCGGTCAAATAAAGATCATCGGGACTCACTAGCGCAAAGGGTTCGGCGTTTTTGAACTCTCTAAAAAACTCTTCGCGGGTTCTTCCTTGGGAATCCCTCGGGATTTTCTCTTTTTCTTCCTCGAAAGGAATATCAAATTGGGGAATTTTTTCAGATAGCCCCATGTTTTTATTATACATGACCACGTTGCCTGGGTGGTATACTTAAGTATACCACCCTAATTTTGGCGCACTATCTAATAAGGCAACGCCCCGCAACTTCGCAGGGCGTTTCACCGCTGGTTCGGGGAGCGGACCGTCGTTAGTTCGGGTCCGTGCTCTTGAGCGTGAACCCGGCGAGCCCCGAGGCGAGAAGTAGTCGACTGCACTCCGTCCGGGATTCGTTGATAATGGTTCTGGCTTTCCTTGTTGCGGCTTCGCTCAGGACTTCCAGAACTACAAGAAGCTTCACCTCCGAGTTGCGGAACTCCTCTCGGGCGGCTACCTCATCCTCTTCGACGCGATCGCAGAGAGTTACCATCTCTGCGACACACCGACTCTTGACCTGGTGTACCTGCGCCACGATTGTCGCGGTGACGAGAGTATTCTCAGCAAGTTCGGCGAGGAGGGTATCGAACATGTCGTTGATGCCTCTCACCATTTTTTCCTTCAGGCTTTCCATTTTGCGTTCCTTTCCGGGCTACCCGGATCCGAGAGGGTTCTGTCATATGTTATATAGTATATTTGTGTTTATGTCAACGTTACTTTTGCGTATTGTCTAATTCGTGCGAATTAGACAATAGTTGGTTGATTTTTAGGCGGGTTGGTAGGAAAGGGTGCTATTGACATTTAAGGAGAAATGTGCTACAATTCAAAAAGCAAAATAAATCATTCTTGCGAGACAATAGTTCGGAATTTTTCCTGATTATTATCTCGCAGGAACAGCTCACAACTGAGTTCACCTTCGGAGAAGGAGGTACAGATGTTCCAGGTTAGGAAGCGGATTCGGGCATTCTTCAGTCGCCCAACGAAGAAGCT
>CAZUMB010000036.1:1787-5544 GCA_964621575.1 uncultured Candidatus Saccharibacteria bacterium | reverse complement strand
CCCCCTGACCGAATTCGTGCCGCTCCAGAAGGCGCCGCAGGGAAACGATTCAATCATCACTCAGTTCGAAATGCACTCCATTGAGGACCTGGGACTCCTGAAAATCGACCTTCTGGGTTTGAAAAATCTCACCATCATCGAAAAAACATTGCGGCTTATCAAGGAACTCCACGACATCGACATCGACATCAACGACCTGCCGCTCGACGACGAAAAAACCTTCGAGCTTTTCAAGAGCGCCGAAATGACCGGTGTTTTCCAGCTCGAATCGTCGGGCATGCGTCATTACCTCAAGGAACTGAAGCCGAGCGAGCTTGAGGACATCATCGTCATGATTTCCCTTTACCGACCGGGACCGATGGAGCTTATTCCGATGTACATCAGCCGGAAATTCGGAAAGGAGAAAGTAACCTATCTCCACCCCCGCCTCGAACCGATTCTTTCCAAAACCTACGGCGTCGGCGTCTATCAGGAACAAATGATGCGGATTGCCCGCGACCTTGCCGGCTTCACGCTCGCCGAGGCCGACACTCTCCGCAAGGCCATCGGCAAGAAAATCAAAAAGCTCCTCGACGAACAAAAGGAAAAACTAATAGAGGGCATCATCAAAAACGGCATCGACAAAAAAACGGCCCTGAAAATCTGGGAACTTTTCCCGCCCTTCGCAAGATACGGTTTCAACCGTTCGCACGCCGCCTGCTACGCGATGATAAGCTACCAGACCGCTTACCTTAAAGCCCATTTCCCGGTGGAATTCATGACGAGTTTGCTGAACGTCTCCGGCTCCGACGTCGACCGGATTAATTTTTTGATAGGCGAAGCGCGGCGGCTCGATATTAAGGTTCTGCCGCCGGACGTCAATTTGAGTTTTCAGGATTTCACCGTCGACGGCGGCAGTATCCGCTTCGGTCTTCTTGCCGTCAAAAACATCGGGGCGAACATCGTTGACTTTATCATCGAAGAAAGAGCCCGGGGCGGACCCTTCGCTAATTTCAGCGATTTTCTGAATCGCATTCATCACCGCGACCTCAATAAAAAATCGCTCGAGTCGCTCATAAAGTGCGGCGCCTTTGACTCGCTGGGAATCGGCCGGAGCGACGCCCTTTCGAACATCGACGAAATCATCAAATTCAACCAAGCGGCGAGGAAAATGAAAGACAGCAATCAGTCGTCGCTTTTCGGCGGAGGCGGAGAGTTTTCTTCCTTCAAATTAAAACCGAACGGCAACGGCGATGAAATCGACAAAAAGACGATATTGGCCTGGGAAAAGGAACTTTTGGGGCTCTACGTTACCGACCATCCTTTCAATTCCTACGCTTCCAAGCTGAAAAATAAAACGAAGCCGATAAAAGAAATTGCGGCCTTAACCGAAGAAAAAATTTATAATAAGTCGCCTTATCTGACGCTTGCCGGCGTCATCACCGGTATTCAGAAAATTTTCACCAAAAACGGCCAGCCAATGCTTTTCGTTGCCCTGGAAGACGGCGGCGGTAAAATCGAAATTCTCGTTTTCTCGGACGTCCTGCAGAAAAACCCGAACATCTGGCAGGAAAACAAAGGGGTTATGGTGGAAGGCCGGATTTCCTTCCGCGGCCGCGAACCGAAGATTATCGCAAACGCCGTGAAGGAATTGTAGATAGAATGTAACGTTTTCGATTTTCTCTCCAGCGGCACTACCACGCGTGGTAGTGCCGCCGAGGAGGTTATCAAAAAAAAACGGGGCCCGCGGTGTAATCACGCGGGCCGAAAGCGAGGATCGGTGGAAAAAGAATTAGCGGTCACGCCCCTTGCGGAGAATATGACCTTACTTATGGGTCGCAGAGCCCGCTTTTCACGGGATGGCCCTCAACAGGTCCTTCTCCCACCGATCCAATATACGAACTGTCTGACCCGACACGCGCGCAAGGGCGGCTATCTTCACGTCCTTGCTCCCGTTGCGCACCCGGTACTAACAGTCGCGAAAACACACAGCGCTATGTGTTTTCACAAACCCGAGGACGTCACCCTTTTTCGGACCAACTCTCGCCCCGGGCCAGACAGTTTCCATTCTATGTCAACGTACTGATTATTCTTTTACCTTGCACCGATATAAAATTTTGTCAAGTTTTTCAAAAACGAGCAATTTTCCTTTATTTTCTGCTATAATTATCGCTATGGCTAAAAGCAATTTGGAGGAAATTAGGCATTCCCTCGCTCATCTCCTTGCGGCGGCGGTTTTGAAGAAATTTCCGGGGGCGAAGCTCGGCATCGGGCCGGTCATCGAAGACGGCTTTTATTATGATTTCAAACTACCTCGTTCTCTCACGCCGGAGGATTTGAAAGGTTTCGAAAAAACGATGCGGGAGCTTATTAAACAAAAGCTTTTCTTCCGGGGCAGAAAAGTCACAACCGCCGAGGCAAAGAAAGTCTTCGCCAAGCAGCCGTTCAAACTAGATTTGATAAAAGAATTCGTCAAAGAAAAGAAGGGACTTTCAATCTATAAAACCGGCGAAATTTTTGAAGACCTTTGTCGAGGCGGTCATGTGAAATCAACCGCCGAAATCAACCCCGATGCCTTTACTCTGGATCGCATCGCCGGCGCCTACTGGCGGGGAAACGAAAAAAATCCCCAGCTCCAGCGAATTTACGGCATTGCCTTCAGCGCCAAAAAAGAGCTCAACGAGCATATCGCCATGCGGGAGGAAGCGAAAAAACGCGACCACCGGGAAATAGGAAAACGCCAAAAACTTTTTACCTTTAACGACCTTGTCGGCCCCGGCCTGCCGATATGGCTGCCCAACGGAACGATTATCAAAAACGAAATCGAGAAGTTTGCCTGCGAAATGGAGGATAAATACGGCTACCTCCGCGTTTCCACTCCCCACATCGCCAAGCAAAAACTTTTCGAAATATCCGGTCATCTCCCTTATTATGCCGATACGATGTTCCCGCCGATGAAACTCGACGACGGAAATTACTATCTAAAAGCAATGAACTGCCCGACTCACCATTTAATTTACCGTTCGGAGCCGAAAAGTTACCGCGACCTGCCGTTTCGGCTCGCCGAATACGGCACTGTTTATCGGAACGAACTTTCCGGAACGCTCGCCGGCCTTCTCCGCGTCCGGATGCTTTCGATGAACGACGCTCACATTTACTGCCGCGCCGACCAAATCGAAGAGGAATTCAAGAAAGTGCTCGACCTTACGCTCCACTTTTTCAAAACCTTCAAGCTGAAGGATTATTCTTTCCGTCTTTCCCTTTGGGACCCAAAAAACAAAAAGAAATATGTAAATGAACCCAAGAACTGGCGTCTTGCCGAAGATATTTTGCGGAAAGTTTTAAAACGGGTCGGCGTCGATTTTGTCGAGGCGAAAAATGAAGCGGCTTTCTACGGTCCGAAAGTGGATATTCAGTACCGCTCCGTGAGCGGTCGGGAAGAAACGATGTCCACTATTCAGCTCGATTTCGCCGCCAAAAAACGCTTCGGACTCACCTACCGCGACAAAAACGGAAAGGAAAACGGCGAAGTTTTCGTTATTCACCGGGCGCCGCTCTCGACTCACGAAAGATTCATGGCTTATCTCATCGAGCACTACGCCGGCGATTTTCCGATCTGGCTCTCGCCGGTTCAAGCGGTTTTAATCGCCGTAAGCGAAAAACAGGGGGGCTACGCCAAAAAGGTTTTTGAACTTTTGAAAGACTGCAATATCCGGGCCGAACTTGCCCCGACCGACGAAACTCTCGGTAAAAGAATAAGGGAAGCGGAAATCCAAAA
>CAZUMB010000036.1:0-1777 GCA_964621575.1 uncultured Candidatus Saccharibacteria bacterium | reverse complement strand
AACTGTAAACGTTCGGGAACGCCACAAGAAAGAAACGAGCGCTGCGAGTGTTGAAGAATTCATTGAAAAGATACGGAAAGAAATAATTAAAAGAAAATAAACTTCAAATTCAAGCTTTCTCCTCCGGGTGGTCTACTTAAGTAGACCACCTCGCGTTTTAAGCTAGGTTTTCTAAAATCTAAAAGGTGAGAGCCGTCCACGACGTGATGTCGGGACGGCTCATCGCTTCGCTTGAGACGGCTCGGGAGGAAGCGCGTCCTTGTCCCTGCCCCACACGACTTCTTCGGGACGAAGGGTGTGCGGGGCAAGACTAATAGCGATACTGCGCTTTCTTAGTTCGGAAGCCCGGGGCATTGAGAGCCACTTGTAGAAAGCAGCTCCGACTTCCAGATGGGACTTGGGCGTTTGGAAGACAATCTTCCGCTTGCCGCCTTCTTTGGTCCAAACGAGGTTTTGCCCCTCGCCGACCGGAAGAACGGCAACACGATTTACGTCTTTCCGAATGCCATCGGCCCACTCCCCCACTTTCTTCGGCCGCAAACCGAAGAGCTCTCCGAATTCCCGTACCGCCTCAAGGAGGTTCTTCCTAAGCTTGGGATATGTACCCATCTCGGCCTCCTTGAAAAAGGAACGGACTGCTATGTTAAATAGTAAGAGGAACCGTTTATAATTTCAACTATGGAAAAAATTATCGCCATTATAGGCCCCACCGCCGCCGGCAAAACCGCCCTCGCCATCCGGCTTGCCAAAAAGCTCGGCGGCGAGCTTATTTCCGTGGACTCCCGCCAAATCTACAAAGGGATGGACATCGGCACCGCCAAGGACAAATCTTATCCCCAGCGCCTTATTGACCTTATAAGCCCCAAAACGGCTTTCAACGTCCGGAGATTTCAAAATCTCTGCCGGCGACAAATCCGCGAGGTTTTGAAAAAGAAAAAACTGCCGATTTTGGTCGGCGGCAGCGGCTTATATTTCAACGCTGTCGTCTACAACCTCAAAATCCCGCGAATCGGCGCCGACGAGAAATTGAGGGCAAAACTGGAAAAACTAAATACCGCCGTTTTGCAGAAGAAATTGGAGAGGCTCGACCCGGAAGCGGCTAAGGTTGCGTCAGGCAATAAGCGCCGAATTATCCGGGCACTTGAGGTAATCTCAAAAACCGGCAAACCCTTTTCCGGCCAGAGAAAAACGGGCAAGCCACTTTTTGACATTCTCATTATCGGCTTGAAAGTTCCGCGTGAAAAACTCAACGGGAAAATAGACGAAAGAATCGACGAGCAGGTGAAAGCGGGGCTTATTGAAGAAATAAAAAAACTCGTCAAAAAATACGGCAAGAACGCCTACGCTCTCCAAAACACCATCGCCTACCGGGAGTTTATTCCCTACCTTGAGGGTAAAATCGACTTGAAAGAAGCGATTGCCGAAGTTAAAAAGAACTCCCGTCGTTTCGCCAAACGCCAGATGACCTGGTTCTCCACCAAAGGCGGATCCGCCTCCGGCGGGAAAAAACAACCCGACGTCCGCTGGGTAGATTCTTATTCAAGAGCGGAGCACTTAACGAAAAAATTTTTAGAAACCCCCTAACCATGATTATAAGCGGCCGTGTATAATCATGGTAATGAGGATTACGCTTCATTGCTCCTATTACTGAAGTAACTTCTTAAAAATTTCAGCCAGCGCTTCGGGATCGGCTTGACCGCGGGTTTTCGCCATCACCTGACCCACCAAGAACTGAACCGCTTCCGCCTTGCCTTTTTTGTAATCTTCAACCGCCTTC
>CAZUMB010000035.1:0-5881 GCA_964621575.1 uncultured Candidatus Saccharibacteria bacterium | reverse complement strand
CAGGGCGTTCTCGTCGGCGCCGGTCGTCAAGTATACTTCGTCGCCTTTCAATTTACGGTAGCGGGCGATGACATCGGTTTGGACGAATTCCAAAGCATGCCCCATATGCGGCGGCGCGTTGACGTAAGGTATGGCCGTGGTCAGATAAAACTTCATTTCTTTTAGATTATATAACCCCGCACTGAATTTTGCACCTGCGGTAATAAATCACGTACTTCGGTAAAAATCACAAAAACAAAAGCGATGCGCTTTGCCCACAACGGGTTGGGCCTATTCGGCCCGCGCGCATCGCTCAATAATTCCAAGGCAAAATTAGTGCGGGGTGCTGTTTTTTTGTAATCTCGCTTTGCTCGAACAAAAAACGCAAAATCCCGTTCTATTGATTCCCGGCTATATATTAGGTGGGTTCCCTTGAATCCCTGACCCACGGGTCGGGATAATTTCGGAATCCCTGGAAAAAATCATTTGATCCGGAATCTAAAGAACGGGATATAATTATTATATCATGGGCGGCGGCTCTTCAAAACCCCGTCCACTTCCGCTATTTCGTCCAAAATACCCGGGATAATCTCGTATCCTTTTCCTTCTTCGGGTGTAATCCAGGCGGAATCGATTATGTCCTTGCCGAGCTTCACCTCGCCGGACTTATAGCGGCAAAAATACGATAAAACCAGGACCGGAATATTATCGGGTCGGATGAAAGTCATATCGGTAAGATAAGTAACGCTTTCCACCTCCAGTCCCGCCTCTTCCATAATTTCCTTTTCCAGAGTCCGGTTCACAATGTTATACCAGGCGTCGGTGTTCGGGGTGCGCGGCAGGCCTTCGTATTCGTGCCGGACGAGCTTCCCGCCGGGCACGGTCCAAAGACCGGGATAAGCCGTTTCCCGCATCGAGCGCTTCAAAATCAAGTATTTACCGGCTTTTTCAATAATGCCGGTTATGGCGATGATATGGAGACGGGGGTCGGTTTTATCCACAGTTTTGGGGTTGACTATGACCCGGAATCCAACACTTTGGCGACGTGTTTTATCAGGGCAACAACAACCGGCGCCGAAAAAAGGCTGTAGGACGGCACGCCGTCGTCGTCTTTCACGACCCAGGGCTTTTCGACGATTTTAACGTTTCCTTTATCGTCGAGTTCATAGTGATAAGCCGGCGTTATTTCGTAATCATCGACATAATCCCTGGCCTTATCAACCGGAACGGAATTTCTGAGACAAACCTTGGGTATGCCGCGCATATTGAAAAGGTGCTTGAAAATTTCCTTGTCCATTTCCAGTCGCTCGCGAATCGGTTCTATCCCCAAAGCGTCGCCCTCTTTAGCGGTCATTCTCGCTTTACCGCAATCGGGGTTGTCGCACATCAAGTAAAATTCTTTCTTGTCGGTGTCGTAGCCAACGAACTTGGTCGGCAGCAGCCGCGTACTCCGCGGCACCTTACAGTGAGGACAGACAACCCGATATTTGATTCTTTCATCCACAATATTTTCCGGCACGTCAATAAAAATCAAAAAGTCGGGGTCATCGCGGTAACCAACCAGTTCTTTGAGAAACAAGGAATAGGTTATCTGGTCTTTGGCTCTCGGAAAACCGTCGATGAAAATCGCTTTCTTTTTATATTGGCTGATTTCGAACTTGATAAGAGCAACAATCAGTTCTGAAGTTATAAGATTAGCCGTGTCTCTTCCCAAAATAATTTTTTCCAGTTCTTCAACGGAGTTGGTACCGCGATAATTGTTGTTCAAGAACTCCAAAACCTTCTCCTTTGTTTTGCCGCCCTTCTCCAAACGAGCATGGACGTCCCGCACCAAGTCGCCTACCGATAAATGCCTGACCTTGTCGCCCCCAATCGCTTCCATAAAAAGTTTGGAATAGGTACCCTTGCCGGAATTTTTGATGCCGATAAGATAAGCGATGAAAGTTTTGCCGCTTTCCAGATACTCGCGTATTTTTTTTATTTCGTCGCCGGCCTTCGCTTCGAAATATTTTCCCCTTTCATCGACATCGCCCAAGTCGAACCTCCTGTCGAGACCTTCTATTTTCGTTTTAAAAATCGGGAATTTAAGGCCCTTCATCCTCCACATAGCAAGGGTAAACCAGACAAGGTGTACCCTCGCTTTTTGTTATGCTGACCTTTTTCTGTTTTAGGATTAGTCATAATCGGTGATTTCTGCAGATTTCTATGTGGGGATTCATTTGTTCTTTCTCTTTTTAATTTCCAAACCTAACTCATTAAGCTGGCTCTTATCCACCTCCGAGGGCGCACCCATTAGGAGATCGCGGCCGTCACCGGTCTTGGGAAAGGCGATTACTTCCCTTATATTCGGCTCGTTCTCAAGTATCATTACCAGCCGGTCAAGGCCGGGAGCAATGCCGCCGTGGGGCGGCACGCCGTAGCGGAACGCCTCAAGCATGTGGCCGAAGTTCTCCCTGACCTTCTCCGGTTTGTTGCCGAGTGCTTCAAAAACCGCCTGTAAAAGCGCGGGGTCGTGAGTCCGAATCGAGCCGCCGCCGACTTCGGAGCCGTTCAAAACCAGGTCGTACTGATTGGCCAAAATTCCGAGCGGGTTTTTCTTGAACTCGCTCTTGAGCTCCGCCGCGTTTTTAACCTGCGGCTCGGTAAAAGGATGATGAACGGCTCCGTAGGTCCCGTCGTCCTTTTTTTCGAACATCGGAAAGTCAACGATGAAAACGAAAGCGAGTTCGTCCGGGTCGTTCTTGTCTTTTCGCAAATCCGGCCGGTCGGAAGAATATTTACTCATCGCTTCTCCGTAAGTAATCCGCGGGAATGGCTTCTTGGTAATTTTCTTTCCTGGATATAATTCCTCGACGAGAGAGGTAAAAAGTTCTTCGGTGAGATTCAAAACTTCGTCCTGATTCGTAAAACTCATCTCTAGGTCGAGCTGGGTGAATTCCGGCTGGCGGTCGCCCCGCGTGTCCTCATCCCGAAAACACCTCGCAATCTGGAAATAACGCTCCAGGCCGGCAACCATGAGGAGTTGTTTGTACTGCTGGGGCGACTGTGGTAGAGCGTAAAAGCTACCCGAATTAATCCGCGAAGGGACGAGATAATCGCGCGCCCCTTCCGGCGTGGATTTCCCTAAAACCGGCGTCTCCGCTTCCATGAAATCTTTTTCCGTAAGCCACTGCCGAATAAAATTAATGACCCGGGCGCGGTTCTTCAGATTTTTCCGGAGCCGCTCCCGCCGCAAATCCAGATAGCGGTATTTCATCCGCGTCTCTTCGCCGATGTCGTAGCCGTCGCCGTCGGTCAAAATCGGCGGCGTTTCCGCCTCATTTATTATCTCGAGTTCCTCCGCCGAAATTTCGTAACCGCCGCTCGGTATTTTCGGATTTTCCATTCCCTTCGGCCGCTTCCCCACTTCGCCTACGACTCTCACGACGAAAGCGGTTCGCAAGCCCTCGGCCGTCCGGTGCGATTCAGGATTTTTCTTCGGATTAAAAACTATTTGGGCAATACCGCTCCGGTCCCGCAAATCAATAAAAATAAGCCCGCCGTGGTCGCGCCGGCCGTCCACCCAGC
Organism: uncultured Candidatus Saccharibacteria bacterium; assembly: GCA_964621575.1. Taxonomy (GTDB): domain Bacteria; phylum Patescibacteriota; class Minisyncoccia; order UBA6257; family GWB1-50-10; genus CAZGHF01. The sequence continues at coordinate 2,335 of CAZUMB010000035.1, read as the reverse complement.
CCTTCAATTCAATCTTTCCCCCTTCAAAATCGCCTATTTCCCGGCAAAGCGTTCTTTCCATAATGTATTTAACTTACCACAAATCCTTGAAAATCTTAATATCCTCCCCGCCGATTACAAATTTAAGGGTGCCGTCGGAATCGGTCCGGAAAATTTGCGCCCCGGCGTTCGCGAGCGCCTCAAGCGCCTCGAAAGTGGGATGGCCGTAGCTGTTTTTGCCGACTTCAATCACCGCCGCTTCCGGTTTTACGGCGGCGAGGAATTCGGCCGATGAAGAAAATCTGGAGCCGTGATGGGCTACTTTCAGAATGTCAATGTCGCCAATCCGAAGTTTATCGAGAACCGCCGCGCCGGCGTCGCCGGTAAAAAGCGTCCGCGATTTTCCGCTTTTGAGCTCTAAAACGATAGAGGTATCGTTTACGTCTTTCACCTTCAAGAGTTCGCTGTCCGGCGAAACCACAACAAATTCGCTTCCGTTCATCCTTATCCTGTCGCCGGCGCCCAGAATAATCTCCGGAATGCCGTTTTTAAGAAGAGTGTTTTTTAGGTCGGCGAAGGCCTCGGATTCGGCCGCCGCCCCGTTCCAGATGAAAGCGCCGACCTTGTATCTTTCCAAAACTTCAATAAGTCCCCCGAAATGGTCAAGCTGGGGATGGGAAAGGATCACCAAATCAATGTAGCGGTCTCCCCGCGGCAAGGCCCCGGCAAGTTCAGCAAGTGCCCGGCCGTTCGGCGGACCGCCGTCTATCAAAATATCCACGCCGTTTGTCCTTACAAGTTCGCTGTCGCCCTGACCGACGTCCAAAAAATATATTTCCAAACCCCCGCCTCCAGGCGCGAAAAAGCGCCACAGAACCAAGAGGCAAAAAACCGCCACGGCGGCGACAACGATGATTGTCTTGTTTTTATGTTTTCCCAAAAGGCTCTCGAACATGTTTCTTTACATAGTAGATGAAACCGATAAGAACGGCGTAGTAAGCAAGGAAGGCGGCAAGGCCCGCGTTCGGACCGAAGGAAAAATCCAGTTTTGCGAACGATTCGATGGCAAAGACCTCGAATTTGAGAAGAACCTCGACAATCTGCCCCAGAAAAAGCGAGAGGTAATAGGAAACGAAAGAAAGAGCGGCAAGGGTAAATCCGAAAAACATCGTCACCGGAATGAATTCCAGAACGACCACGTTGGCGAGAAAGGAAACCGGCGAAAAACTGCCGAAATTGGAGACGAGGAGCGGAATGACCGCAAGCTGAGCCGAAGCGGTAGTCAAAAAGTTGTCCCGCCACGATAAAATCCCCTTCTCGTCGGTAACTCGAAAAAGCTTCACGATGACGGGACGCAAGTAAATTATGCCAAGCAGGGCAAGGAAGGAAAGTTGAAAACCGACGTCAAAAGCGAGTACTTTCGGATTGTGGAACACCATCGCGAGACCGGCGAAGATTATCGCGTTCCGAAAATCGAAAAACCGGCCGATTTCCTTGGCGAGCATCACCAGAATTCCCATAATGGCCGCCCGCACAACCGAGGCCTCGGCGCCGGTCATAAGAACGAAACCCAAAATCACCAAAACGGCGAAAACGAAAGCCGACCGCTTCCTCAGGGAGAGCCAAAGAAAAAGCCCCGTAAGCGTCGAGGCGATAATCGTGATGTTGTAACCGGATAAAGCGACGAGGTGGGTGGTGCCGCTTTTTGACATCGCCTCTTTGAAATCATCCGAAAATTCCCCCCGCTCGCCCAAAGTAAGACCGGCAAGGAGAGCCGATTCTTTCGGCGGGAGAACCGCTTGGAACGATTCGCCAAGCCTGTTTTTAAAACCGAAAAGCGATTTTTTGATTTTACTTACGTCTCCCGAACCGATCTTCTCGGCCTCGGCGAAAGTGACGACGCCGCTTATTTTTTCTTTTGAAAGATACCGGCCGTAACTTTCGGAAAAAGGAAGTTCTATTTTACCTTTGATTTCCAATTCGTCGCCATAGGCAAATTCCGGATAGCGGGCAGTTTTTATAAGAACGTTGCCTCCGAGCGGTTCATTTAAGGCCAGTTTGAACTCCTGCGAGGAGCTTTTCAAAACGGGATTGGAAACCACAACGCCAGAGAAAGTCGAAGGGTCGCCGAAGGGAATATTAACGTTTTCCTGAAAACGGACGTCGTCCCAAGTGTAATAAACGGCTCCTACAAGAACGAAAAATAAAAGCCCTGCGAGCCAAAAAAAGTATTGGTAACTCTTCGGCTCGCCAAGCTCGCTCAGAGTCATTTTTTGCTTTCTTAAAGCAAAAAATGAAAAAACCGCGGCAGCGGCAAAAGTGATTACCAATATCCAGATTCCGACTCCGAAACTCC
>CAZUMB010000034.1:0-5889 GCA_964621575.1 uncultured Candidatus Saccharibacteria bacterium | reverse complement strand
TCAAAGCCCCGAACCTGATTGAGATTCAGCTCAATTCTTTCGAATGGTTCAAGGAAAAGGGGCTGCGGGAACTTTTTGAAGAAATTTCTCCCATCAAGGACCACTCCGGCAGCGAACTGGAACTCCATTTTTTGGATTATAAGTTTGACCCGCCCAAATACACCGAGGGGCAGGCGAAAGAAAAAGATTTAACTTACGAGGCGGCGCTTCGGGCGAATCTGAAACTTATCGACAGAACTTCGAAGCGCAGCCGGGTACAGCAAGTTTACCTCGGCGAGTTCCCGATAATGACCGACCGGGGGACTTTTATCATCAACGGCGTGGAACGGGTGGTAATTTCCCAGCTCATTCGTTCGCCCGGCGTTTATTTTACGGCGAGTGTTTTCCGGGGCCAGAAACTTTTCGGTTCGAAAATCATCCCGAACCGCGGCAGCTGGATAGAGCTCGAGACGGATTCAAACGGCGTTATTTACGTTAAAATCGACCGGAAGCGGAAAGCGCCGGTGACCCAGCTTCTCCGGATTTTCGGCTTGGAATCCAACGAAGCCATTTTGGAAGAATTCAAGGATGTCGATGGCGGCAAGACGAGGTATATTGCGAAAACCATAGAGGAAGACGCTACCAAGACGGTCGACGAGTCGTTCGTGGAACTTTATAAGCGATTGCGGCCGGGTGACCTCGCGACCGCCGACAACGCTCGAACGCTCATCGAGCCGATGTTCCAGCGCTTTGACCGGTACGACTTGGGTGCGGTTGGGAGATTTAAGTTCAACCAGCGCCTCGACCTTTCTTTGAAGAAAAAAGAGGGAACGCTCGGCAAGGAGGACATCATTGCGATGGTGAAAGAAGTTATCCGCCTTAACAGTAATCCCCAAGCCGAACCGGATGATGCCGACGAACTGGGCAACAAAAGAATCCGGGCGGTCGGCGAACTGGTTCAGTCGCGTTTGCGGGTGGGATTCGCCCGGATGCGGCGCGGCGTTCAGGACCGGATGTCCACGCTCGAGCGAAAGTCGCTTCAGCCGGCTCAGCTTGTAAACTACAAGGTGCTTTCCGCCGTCGTCCGCGACCTTTTCGCTTCCTCCCAACTTTCTCAGTTTATGGACCAGGTGAATCCCTTGGCTGAGCTGGAACACAAGAGGCGTCTCTCGGCAATGGGGCCGGGCGGCTTGACCCGTGAGCGGGCCGGTTTTGAAGTGCGGGACGTTCACCCGACTTACTACGGCCGGATTTGTCCCATTCAGACGCCGGAAGGGGCGAACATCGGTTTGGTAAGCTACTTGGCCAACTACGCGAGGGTGAATGACTTCGGTTTTCTGGAAGCGCCTTATTTTAAAGTTCAGAACGGCAAAATCACTTCCAAGGTTGTCTGGTTAGATGCCATTGAGGAACGGAAATACAACATTGGTCAAGCCGACCTTAAGGTTGACGAGGATGGAATGATTTTAAAAACCCGGGTGGCGGCGAGAGTGAAGGGCAAGCCGGGTAATTGTCCGCGGGAGGGGTTGGATTTCATCGATGTTTCGCCGAACCAATTTGTGAGTGCGGCCGCATCTCTTATTCCTTTCCTCGAGCATAATGACGCAAACCGAGTTCTGATGGGGAGCAATATGCAGCGGCAAGCCGTTCCCTCGCTCCGCCCGCAGGCGCCGCTTGTCGGCACCGGCCAGGAGGAAAAAGTCGCTTATGATTCGAAACAGGTTCTCCTTTCCGATTTTGACGGCGAGGTCAAAGAAGTGGATGGCCGGGCGATCGTGGTGAAAACCGCCTCGGGCGACAAAACCTATCCCATTTCCAAATTTAAACGCTCCAACCAGTCAACCTGTCTTTCCCAGCGGCCGATAGTGAAACTTGGCGACAAAGTTAAGAAAGGAAGCGTTCTTGCCGACGGGGCGGCGACCGACGGCGGCGTGCTCGCTTTAGGCCAGAACCTTCTCGTTGCTTTTATGTCCTGGCACGGCGGCAATTACGAAGACGCAGTTGTTTTATCCGAACGGGTTGCCCGGGAAGACCTTTTTACCTCCGTTCACATCGAGACCTTTATTTGTTCGATGCGGGAAACCAAGCTCGGGCCGGAAATCACCACCCCCGATATTCCGAACGTTGCCGAAGAAAAACTGCGGAACCTCGACGAGGAGGGAATAATTCGCATCGGTGCGGAAGTGCGGGCCGGTGACATTTTGGTCGGAAAAATTTCCCCCAAAGGCGAATCGGAGCTTACCTCCGAAGAACGGCTTTTACGGGCGATTTTCGGCGAGAAAGCCAGGGATGTCAAAGATACTTCTCTTACTTTACCCCACGGCCGGACGGGACGGGTCATCGGCATCAAAATTCAGTCCCGCGACCGCGGCGACAAACTCGAGCCCGGCATCATCAAGAAAATTCACATTGAAATCGCCCAGCTTCGGAAAATAAGAGCCGGCGACAAGCTGACCGGCCGGCACGGCAACAAGGGCGTGATTTCCCAAATCCGGCCGGTTGGAGACATGCCTTATCTTAAGGATGGGACGCCGGTTGACGTTGTTTTGAATCCCTTGGGCGTCGTCTCGCGGATGAACCTCGGCCAGATTTTGGAAACCCAGCTCGGTTCTGCGGCCGGCCGACTCGGCTACCGGGCGATTGTCCCCAATTTTGTCGGTCCCGACGACGAGGAAATTAAGGCGGAACTCCGGACGGCCAATCTTCCCGAGAACGGGAAAATGACTCTCTATGACGGCTTGACCGGCAAACCATTTACCCGGCCGATTACCGTCGGCTACATTTACGTAATGAAACTCAACCATCTCGTTGAGGATAAGATTCACATGCGTTCGACCGGTCCTTACTCTTTGATTACTCAGCAGCCCTTGGGCGGCAAGGCTCAGCTTGGCGGTCAGCGTTTCGGCGAAATGGAGGTTTGGGCGCTTGAAGGTTACGGGGCCGCTCACACGCTCCAGGAGATGCTGACCATAAAATCCGACGACGTTTTGGGACGCTCGGCGGCTTTTGAATCGATTATTCGCGGCGAGGACATCAGGAAACCGAACATACCGGCATCCTTCAACGTCCTCGTTTCGGAATTGAAATCGCTGGGCCTCGGTGTGGATGTCGACGCCGGCCGCGAAGAAAAAGAAGAACAGCAGGAAAATGACGAATTTTAACATGAGTTCCAACAGCCGAAACGCGGACGTAAAGTCCATTTCCATAAAAATCGCCTCGCCGGAGGAGATTTTGAGGTGGTCCTACGGGGAAGTGACTAAACCGGAAACTTTGAACTACCGGACCCAGCGGCCGGAAAAAGACGGTCTTTTTTCGGAACGGATTTTCGGTCCGACCAAAGATTACGAGTGTTACTGCGGCAAGTATAAAAAGATAAGGTATAAAGGCGTGGTTTGCGAGAAATGCGGCGTCGAAGTAACCCGGTCGCAGGTTCGGCGGGAGCGGATGGGTCACATTACCCTTGAGTCGCCGGTTGCCCACACTTGGTTTTTGAAAACGGTTCCTTCAAAGTTGAGCTTACTTCTCGATATTTCCGTGCCGAAGCTCGAGAAGGTGATTTACTATGCCGCCTTCATCGTTACTTCCGTAAACAACGAGGCCCGGGAAATGGCTCTCCAGAAACTCAAGCAGGAATTCAAATCTCTCAAAAAAGAAAACCGCCAGTCGACGGAGAGCGGCGACCTCGAGGAAGTGCGGGAAAAACAGGAGGAAATCCTTTCCGTTCTCCGGCCGGGACTTATTCTCACCGAAGCCGAGTATTATTCGCTGGCCAGGGTTTTCGGCGACGTTTTTGAAGCCGACCGCGGCGCCGGCGCGATAAGGAAAATTTTCGAGGGCATTGACCTTAAGGTGACGGCTAAAAATTTGGAAAAAGAGCTTGAAGTCCTGCGGGACGCAAACCGCAAGCGGCGGGTGCTTCAGCGGCTGCGACTGGTAAAGTCGCTCGTAAACGCGAACTTAAGACCCGAGTGGATGATTCTCACGGTGCTTCCCGTTCTCCCGCCCGAACTCCGGCCGATGGTTGCCTTAGACGGCGGGCGTTACGCCACCGCCGACTTAAACGATCTCTATAGGCGGGTCATCAACCGTAACAACCGCTTGAAGAAACTCATTGAGCTCAAGGCGCCGGATGTCATCATTACCAACGAAAAGAGAATGCTTCAGGAAGCGGTCGACGCCCTGATCGACAACGCCGCTTCGACCGGCCAGATTCTCTCGAGCCGCCGGCGCCCCCTCCGTTCGCTCGCCGATCTCCTGAAAGGCAAGCAAGGCCGTTTCCGGCAGAACCTGCTCGGCAAACGGGTTGACTACTCCGGCCGTTCGGTTATCGTCGTCGGTCCCGAGCTAAAATTGAACGAATGCGGGCTTCCCAAGAATCTTGCTCTTGAGCTTTTCCGGCCGTTTGTGATTTGGAAAATAATTGAGCGGGGATACGCCTACAATATCAAGCAGGCGAACCGGCTCATCGAGCAGGGGACGCCCGACGTTTGGGCGATTTTGGAAGAAGTCATCGCCGGCAAGAAAGTTCTTCTGAACCGGGCGCCGACCCTTCACCGGTTGGGTATCCAGGCCTTTACTCCCCGGCTTATTGAGGACTTGGCGATAAGAATACCGCCCTTAGTTTGCACCGCTTTCAACGCCGACTTCGACGGCGACCAGATGGCCGTTCACCTGCCGCTTACCGTTGAAGCCCAATACGAAGCTCAAAAGCTTATGGATGCCGGGAGAAATCTTTTAAAGCCCGCAAACGGCGAGCCGATTGTTTCACCTACCCAGGACGTCATTTTAGGCGTTTATTACCTTACCGGAATAAGACCCGGGGCGACGGGTGAAGGGAAAGCGTTTTCGGGTTTTACGGAAGCGACACTCGCTTTTGAAGCGGAACTTCTTGACCTCGACGCGCAGATAAAAATTCCCGTCGGGGGAAAACTTATCGAAACGTCGTACGGTCGTTTGATTTTCAATCGGGAATTGCCGGAAGATTTCGGTTTCGTCAACGTTCAATTGAACAAAAAAATCTTAGCCGGGGTTATTTCCGATATTATCAACCGCTACGGCATCGAAAATTCCCGGGAATACCTCGACCGGATAAAAGATTTGGGTTTCCGGTATGCCACTCTTTCGGCCGTGAGCTGGGGCGTCAACGACATTGTCGTTCCGGCCGAAAAGGAAGCGATTATTCAGCAGGGGAATAAGGAAACGGAAACGATTCACGGCCAGTTCCACGAAGGCCTCCTTACGGAAAGGGAAAGACAGCGTAACGTGATAAGCGTTTGGACCCGGGTTTTGCGGGAAATCAGCGCTCTTGTCGCAAAGGTGCTTAGTCCCCAGAATCCCATTCATATCATCGTTTCTTCGGGCGCGCGCGGCAACTGGAATCAGTTGAATCAGACAATGGGTATGAAAGGTCTTATGACCAACCCCAAAAACGAAACGATTGAACTACCGGTTAAAACCTCGCTCAAGGAAGGCCACAAGATTTTGGAATACTTCATTTCCACCCACGGCGCCCGGAAGGGCTCAACCGACACGGCTTTGAGAACCGCTTCGGCGGGTTATCTCACCCGGCGCTTGGTTGACGTTGCTCAGGATTTGATAGTCAAGGGGCGCGACTGCAGGACGAAGGAAGGAATTGAAATAAGAAGGAAGGAGGGAAATGAGTTCGGTTATTCTTTCGCCGAGCGGCTTTACTCGCGGACGGCTCTTTCGGATGTACGGGTTGACCGCAAGATTTTAGTGAGAGCCGGCGAGACAATCAGCCGAACGGCGGCCAAGAAAATAGAGGAATCGGCGCTTGAATCGGTCAAAGTGAGATCGCCCATTACCTGTAAAACCCTTTACGGCATTTGCGCCGCCTGTTACGGCGCCGACCTGACGACCGAGAAGCCGATTGAAGTAGGCAGCGCGGTG